>NZ_LIYL01000007.1:0-75358 GCF_001278875.1 Lysinibacillus sp. FJAT-14222
TCAACTTCAGCAATGGATCGCCAGCCTTCCTAATTATATCAAGGCTTATTTGTCGATTTCAGTCTGCGAAGTTTGAGGTATTAACTTAAAATTCGCATGAAATTATTGCGCAATGATATTTTAGTGATGGGTCATTTTTTAATGTTCCTTTGATATAATCTGCCAAGCATTATGTTGCACTGTACAATGAATATTCGTTCCCTCTTTAATTTCTCCAATATAATTACCATCCGTATGACAATCAATGTTATTTGCGTGCACGAAAATGTTAAATTGATTGCCTTGTAAAAAAGTAATCTCTTTAAATTTTGTATGCTTTTCAAAAAATACAGTGACAAATACAAGTAGTAACTTAAGACGTGAAATACCGTGAACGATCGTTATTTCGACTTGTCCATCATCAGGTTTAGAGGAAGGGGAAATTTTCATCCCCCCTCCAAAATAAGGTTGATTGCTCATCGCAACAAACCATGCCTGCTGAAATTGTAACTCTTGATTGTCTGCACGGATGGTTACATCAAAGCGTTCAAAGCTAAATAATCCTCTTACAACAGCCGCGGCATAAGATAGTTTGCCGAGTCCTATTTTATTGAGGTAAAACTTCAATCGGGATTTATTAATATGCTTCGTGACAAATGCATCAAAGCCCACACCAGCATTATTGACAAATATCTCGTGCTGGAGATTTCCAAGCTGAACGGCACCAATATCTGTCGGAAGGCTAGCCATTTCTGTTTGTATATAGGTTTCAATTTGTAATGCATTTTGGAATGTAGTAAAGTATCTTGCAAAATCATTTCCAGAGCCAGCACGTACTACACCAATAACTATAAATTCATTATGTACAACACCACTAACAACCTCATGTATTGTGCCGTCACCACCAACGATAACAATTAACTTTTTTGTTTGAGCATCTTGCGCCCAATTTTTAGCAAGTTCCTGTCCATGTCCTTCATATTCTGTAAAGGCGACTTGATAGTTGATTGTTAAATGCTGTTGAAGGTGATGCCAAACTTTCTTTCCTTTTCCATGCCCTGCTGCTTCATTCACAATAAATAATATTTGCATTTATTAATCCTCAGCTGGTTGAGAAGCTTGCTTCCAAATATCCCGATTAAAGGATGTTGTTTGTACATTGTTTAAAATCGTTTGAGCTGCACGAATTTGCATATGCTTCATAGGAGAGGATACTTTCTTTAAATGCTCCATCCACTCTCCATAATTTCGATGATCAACAAATTGAATTCCATAGGGTGACCCTGGATAATCGAAATAGCCATTCCGTGTTAAAATAACCTTGCGAATTGGCATATTTATTTCGTCCTGTTTAAATAATTGAGTTAATACAGATTCCATGCGATTTAAATTAATTATTGGATTAAGGACTTTTGAATCCTTCGTTCCTACTTTTTTAATCCAGAATCGTTCACTGCCTCCTACATAAACTGCTTGATTTTCCGCTTCTAGCACTGTTATACAAATACATTCTGTCGGTGACATTAGCACGACATCAAGCTCTATTGGGGCTTTTCTAATTTGTAAAATAGGGTAATAAAAAAGCAAATAATTATCCGGTAATTTTTGTAACAAATTTCGCAACAAGGGATCACGCATAAAACGTGGATCTACATACGATTTTTCACGTAATGTTGAACTTGCCCATTTCATTTGAAAATGGAAAAATTGATCGATAAACATTCGTTTCAATTCATGAATAGATTGCGGTGCATAGACAATTTTGGGTTCAAATGTTAAGGTCGTTTCTTCTTCTGGTATGCTCTCTTCATCACTCACCAGCTCATTCGTTATTTCTACCTGTTCAACGTCCTCATTGTCTTCCTTCTGACGACCTGCAAAAATTTTTTTGAATAAAGAGAATCGCTCTTTCTCTTCGAAAGAATCTTTTTCTGAATCGCTGTCGGCATGTTGCCACTCACTAATTTCTTCTCCTAACTCCCACTGTCGCTTAACACGCTCCCACTGACTTTTCTTTAAGCGTACAAATTGTGTTGGATATCTTGCTAAATCAATTTGATAGCGCGAGATATAATCTTGTAATTTCACCAATTGTGCCATTTTAAGGTCACTCCAATCTTACTTGCCCTATATCTAATTTTGCCACTATTGCTTTGGAAGACATACCACCCGCAAAATAAATAGATACTTGTTCTTTGATTTTAAAGTTCCAATCATTCTACAACTGTAGATAATCATCATCTTATATATTTTACATGACGTTCCAGTAGAAAACATCCATAATTTATTCAATAGAAAAAGAGAACTACCCAAGTTTAGGGTAGTTCTCATCCGCCGGAGGATTTAACTTATTTCGCATTAATAGAAAGCGGTAATTTCGCCTCGAATGCTTGTTGTAATTTACGAGTCCATTCACCTGGAACTCCAGCACCAATTTTGTTACCATCAACATCGATAACAGGTGTTACTTCAGAAGATACAGATGACACAATGATCTCACTCATTGTTAATAAATCTGCCTTTGTCATTGGTTCTTCAATAACAGGTAAATTAATTTCCTCTGCACATTTTAAAATGACTTGGCGTGTAATACCGTTTAAAATGAAGTTATTTGCAGGGTGTGTATAAAGCTTACCATCTTTAATGCCGTAAACATTTGCTGATGAACATTCTGTTACGATGTCACCACGATGTAAAATAGCCTCATAGCAGCCTTTTTCAGATGCTTCCTGTTTTGCCAGTAAAGCACCTAATAAGTTTAAAGATTTAATATCACAACGTAACCAGCGAATATCCTCTACTAAGGTAGCCTTAACACCTTTTTCAAAGTTTTCATATGAACGCTCACCAGTTTTAACATTCCCTGTTAATACAGCTGGAACACTTGCATCTGGGAAAATATGATTACGAGAAGTTGTACCACGTGTAATTTGGAAGTAAACATGACCCGTTTCCAAATTATTTTTTTCGATAAGTTCATGTAATAATTTGTGTAATACGTCTTTAGTATAAGGAATGACAAGACGAATTTTTTCGGCACTCGCATAGAAACGATCAATGTGTTCTTGTGCTGTGAACATATTTCCGTTATAAACTTTAATTACTTCATAAATGCCGTCACCAAATTGGTAACCTCTGTCTTCTGGAGATACTGCAATTGATCCTTCTTCAACGATTTGATCATTCCATAATGAATATGCCATTTGTTACGTTCATCCTTTTCATCTTTAATTTATTTGTTTCCTGCAAGTTCAACAATTGCTTCAGCATAAATAGCTGTTGCTTTTATGAGATTTTCAATGACGACAAACTCATCCGCACGATGCGCTACGTCAGGTTCACCTGGGAACAGCATGCCAAATGCTACACCCTTTTTCATGACACGCGCATACGTACCACCACCAGTAGACAGTAGAGGTGTTTCATAGTCTCCTGTTTGACGTCTATAGATACCTGCTAAAGTCTGGATAAATGCATCGTCCTCGCTTACATAATGAGGTTTAGAGTCATCTTGAATATCCAATGAGAATCCTTTTGCCACAGTTAAGCGTTGTGCTTCCGTGATTTTTTCATCAAACGGATATGTGACAGAATAGCGCATACTAATGACCATGCTGCCACCTTTAGCCACATCGTAGGTTACAATACCTGGATTTAATGTAGTTTTACCAGACATTTCATCCTCGAATTGTAAATCAAGCTTGTTGCCATAATGGTCTTGATAAAAAACATCTGCGGTAAAGTCGACAAATTGTTTACTTGCCTCTGTCGTCAACTCTTGTTGTAAAAATGCTGCAAGATAAACAGCTGCATTGACACCTTTTTCCGGCTCCATTGCATGGGCTGCCTTACCTTTGATAATTATTATATAGCGAGACCCCTCGATTAATAAAGAGCCTTCTAGCTGATTTTTGCTTAAAAATGTGTGAAAATTCTGTTCGAATTGTTGGGAAACGAACTGCACCGTTGCTTTTGCAAAATCTGGTACCATATTTGGTCGCTTTCCAGCATTAAATAGTAATAGCTGTTCTTTCGAAGCATCACCTGTTTTATTTTGAGAGAACACTAGCTCGGCAATGCCTTTTTCTGCATTGATGAGCGGGAAATCCGCATCTGGTGCAAATCCAATCGTCGGCATTTCCTCATGTTTAAAATAGTGGTCGACACAGCGGAAGCCTGTTTCTTCATCCGTACCGATAATCATACGTACTCTTTTATGGAGCTCAATGCCTGCATCTTTGACAAGCTTCATGGCCATCCATGCTGCAATTGTTGGGCCTTTATCATCTATTGCGCCACGAGCAAATAGTTTACCATCTGCTACAGTACCGCTAAAGGGTGGGTATGTCCAATTTGTTTCATCACCAACTGGTACTACGTCAACATGACATAAAATACCTAATAACTCTTCACCTTCACCCATCTGTATGTGACCTGCATAATTATCAATATTTTGCGTTTGCAGTCCTTCAGCTTGCCCTTTTGCTAATAACCATTCAAGAGCCTTTAGAGGACCATTACCAAAAGGTACTTCAGTAGTGATCGTATTCTCATCGAGAACACTATTAATTTGCACAAGCTCCTGTAACTCTTGTATCAATTCATCTTGCCTTTCTTTTGCAGCTTGTAACCAATCCATACGATGTACCTCCTCCAATGTATTAACATTATTCTACTCTTTACAACATAAATTACAATCATCATTCTGACAACTTTTCAAAATCCCACTTCGAACACTACCACATATAGCACGTTTTTCACTTATTCCCACAAAATACTGTATAAATTTTATGTCTTAATTGTAAATTTCCCTTGCATTCACTAGAAAATCGACTAGCTTTTCTATATAATGAAGTTATCAGAATAATTGTTCTGAATATAAATTAGAAAAGGGGATGTCTAAGGCAGCTACTTATTAGCCTAAGTGCACTCCGCACATATTGTCGTCCGCTAGTCTTTGCCAAGAGAAATAAGATGAAGGAGTGGTTCATTTATGAAACCAACTACTGATCGAATGCTTAATCGTATTAAAGACGTGTACATGTTTATTTTAGACAAAGGAACCGTGTCTACACAGGATTTAGTCGAAGAGTTTAGTATCACTCCTCGCACCGTTCAAAGAGATTTGAACGTGTTAGCCTTTAACGATTTGGTGATGAGTCCAAGTCGAGGCAAATGGACAACGACGAAGAAAAAAGTAAAATTGACGTCTTAGTTTTTACGTGTAACACGTAAAGCATTTTGTATGGGAAAAGAATGACCTTTCGTCGTGGTCATTCTTTTTTTGTTTTCTTCTATTTTTTGATCACCCCACAATTTATCAAGCAACCAAGCAAATATGATTTGATTACTTTAAGTGAAATCCCCCTCTAATTAATAAATATTCATTATTTATTGCTCATCATCAAAAGCTTAGGATGACATTTTTAAAAAAATATGCCATGTATATAAGTTGATCTTCGTTCCGACTGGGCGACTCCTTGGGAATTAGCAATAGAGGAACGCGAGTGAAGCGGCTCATCGGACGCCCCTAGGAAGCTTTACTCTGTGCGACAACAACAATGTTTTATCTGCGCGAAAGCGAAGCGTCAGCGGCAATGTTTTATCTGTGCGAAAGCGAAGCGACAGCAACAAAGCGCCCAGTCGGAACGGAAATCAACCACACTTTATGGTGATGGACCTTATTTAGGCAAAGCCCTATATTCGCTAAGAATTTTTCGACTATTTACAATTGATTAACAATCCGTTAAAATCGAAACATTCTACATTTTGAGAGGAGGATTTTCTATGAAACTATCTAAACTGTTTCATCCACTAGTTTGGATTATTTTAGGTGGAACTGTTTTCACACGCATAGCAAGTTTTATGGCCATGCCCTTTTTAGCAATTTACTTACATAATGAAATTGACGCCTCCCCTTTACAAATAGGTTTAACGATTGGTATTGCACCGCTAATCTCCACAGTAGGAGGATTTTTTGGTGGTTATTTAACGGACCGATTTGGTAGGAAGCGCATTATTTTGCTTACTATTATTGTTTGGAGCATCGTGTTCTTTGGCTTTGCAACAGCACAAACTGTTTGGTTCTTCGTAGCATTAAATGCCTTAAATGGCTTATGTCGTTCCTTCTTCGAACCTTCAACACAGGCATTAATGATTGATTTTACTCCCGCTGACAAACGAAAAAGATTGTTTTCATTGCGTTACACAGCTATTAACATAGCGGCTGTGATTGGTCCTGTTATTGGTGTTTATATTTCTCAATTGTCTAGCCCAAGTATTCCATTTTTACTGACAGGAATTATGTATATTATTTATGCTGTATTTTTATTTTTCGTTTTAAATCGCTATGAAATGCAACAACCAAAAGCTTCAACACCAACAAAAATATTGCAAACCTTCACGATACTATTGACGAATCGTGTACTACTAAGCTTTATTTTTGGGGCAATTTTAATAAATATTGGCTACTCTCAATTTGATTCAACACTGCCACAAATTATTGAGCTTAAAATTGAAGAGGGTGCCAAGCTCTATTCTCTACTAATTTCGTTAAATGCAGCAGTTGTGTTATTACTTCAATTACCGATTAGTATACTTTCAGAACGTTTTTCATCGACAGCTACTCTTTTAATAGGGATCCTGTTATTTGCATTTGGTCTTTTATTATTCGGCTTCTCAAATAACTATCCGATGTATATTATCGCTATGATTATATTTACGATTGGTGAGATCTTCGCTTTTCCGACTATGAATGTCATGATTGATGAAATTGCACCTGATACACAAAAGGCAACCTATTTAGGGGCAGCCCAATTTAAAAATTTAGGGGGCTTTATTGGACCAATTATCGGCGGGTGGTTATTAACACACTATATCGATGCAATGTTTGCGGTCATTGCAGTTCTTGTTTTATGCAGTTGTCTATTTTATAGATCAAAGCTTAAGCCGCAACAGGAATAAAGTGGCTCATCATCATAACGTGTGGTTGATTTCCGTTCCGACTGGGCGCTTTGTTGCTGTCGCTTCGCTTTCGCACAGATAAAACATTGTTGCTGTCGCTTCGCTTTCGCACAGATAAAACATTGCCGCTTTCGCACAAAGCAAAGCTTCCTGGGGACGTCCGATGAGCCAATAAAATGTAAGTAATAGGGCTTTTACGGGAGTTAACTTCAGACAAAAAATCGCTCCATTTCTATAAGCGATTCCTAGCAATTGAAACACTTGCTTGAACTCACTGTAATAGTAATGGAGCGAATGATTATTTAATTATTCAATTGGCTTTCTTTATCGGCAGCAACTTCTTCATAACTGGAGTATTGGTCTTTACCAGCATTTTTCGATTGATATAATGCCTTATCTGCACGCTCAAATAAGCTTCTTTCTGATTCATCTGGGTGAATGCAAATGGCACCACCCATACTGACTGAAAGTACAGACCATCTATCAATAGTGACTTGATCCACATATTTTAAGTGGCGAATTTTCTCCAAAATAGAATTTGCTAATTGCTGCATATATTCATCCTTCACGTCATATAAAACAATTGCAAATTCATCCCCACCAAACCTTACAACAAAGCCATTATTTCTCACTTCTTGTTTTAAAATTCTTGCTGTTTCAATCAGAATTTTATCTCCTTCAACATGTCCAAACCGATCATTTACTTGTTTAAAATTATCTAAATCTAACAGCAATAAACCAGGTTGATTCGTCTTTCTTTTTCTTAATAAATTGTCCATTTTTCTAATATAGGTAGCTCGATTATAGACATTTGTTAAAGGGTCGTATGTTGCAAGATGAATTGTTTTAGAAAGGAGTTTATTGATGACTAATAGCATGATGAACGAAGTTACTAAGGCAATACCAAGCAACACTTGAAACTGCTTTGTATTTTTAGCTAGCGCCTTAATTTCAGTAAAATTTCCATATTTCACAAATACAATCCTTTTAGAAGATTCTCCCCGAACCGTTTCTGCTACATATGGTAAAAAACGATACTTTTCGATATAGCCATTTCTAAACTCCTTTTGAAATTCCGTTGGCTTCATCGTTTTTTTTGCTAGCTCGAAATGCTCTTGAAAAATTTTCGATTGTTCTTTTACAGTTATTTTACGGGATTTAAAATCATCAAAGAAAACCCCACCTGCATTTATCGTTTGTACTTCTATCAAATCAGCATATTTATCAATTAGATATTCAGCAGTCTTTCCAAAGTTAAATGTTTGGAACACAGGATCATCAAGTAAGTCTATACCTAGCTCGAATAAATATTTGTTGTCAGGTGTTGCTAAATAGCCAAATTTTCGATATCCCCCAGTGGTTGTTGAAATATCTATGCCATCATTGTAGTATTGCCCGCTTGCTCGACGTTCATCTAGTAAAGTAGAAAAACGTTTGCAGCATTGGGAAAAATTTAACCCTTTATCTTTTTCAAAAGTTGTATAAATTACAGTATTTGATTGATCGAGTATGTACACATCCATACCATGCTCGTTTTTAATCTTTTGCAAATCCCACGTAGCTATATCTGGATTTTCACCATAATATATAATTAGTTTTCGGAGTGCTACTTCCATTTTTTCAGAAATATTTTTATCAAAATAAAAATGTGCATTATCTACAGTTTGCATATCTGTCAAAATATGATTTTCAATTAACATTCTATTCGTGGCTTCTTGTTCTTCTATATCTGCCACTAGTATTTGCCTATTGACATAAAAAATTACAGCAACCAGTATCAATGCAAAAGCAATTAAAGATATTAATAATTTAATTCTCAGGTTTTTCATTAACTTGTCCTCTACTTATTTTCACCATCATTTTTTCTGAAACATTTAGAGATTTATTAGTACCATAGACTAAATAGTGTTTTCTTTAAAAGTCATATCGTAATTATACAGTTACTGGTATAAGTATGTATATAAAAAATACCTCGATACTAATCGTCGTTAGCATCGAGGTATTCTTTAATCCCTGTTTTGTAAGCAGGCTAGCTCTTCAGCCGTTAACTCTCGATATTCACCTAATGTTAGCTTGTCATCTAGCTTTAGGCTACCCATCGATAGACGTTTTAAATATGTTACTCGTTTACCAACAGTCTCAAACATACGCTTGACCTGATGAAACTTACCTTCTTGGATCGTTAACTCAATTTCTGATTGCTGAGCAGATTTTAAGATGATGAGCTCTCCTGGTTTCGTTATATAACCATCGTCTAGCTCAACACCCTGAGCAAATTTCTCACAGTCTTCCTCAGTCACAATTCCTTCTATTAATGCATAATAGACCTTTGGCACATGTTTTTTAGGAGATAATAAATTATGTGCTAATATACCATCATTGGTTAACAGCAATAATCCCTCTGTATCTTTATCTAAGCGACCTACCGGGAAAGGTTGGAAATGTTGATGTAAAGGCTCTAACAAATCGATGACGGTTTCATCCCGTAAATCTTCTGTTGCAGAAATAACTCCAGGAGGCTTATTCATCATAAAGTATACAAATTCTGTATAAACAACACGTTCACCAAAAACGGAGACATTCTGCTTTTCAGGGTCAACATGCAATGCTGCATCCTTCGCATATGCGCCATCCACTGTCACTGCTTTTTGCTTTAAAAGCTGCTTAACTTCCTTGCGTGACCCATAGCCCATATTTGCCAGTAATTTATCTAATCGCATAGTACCTCCTATTTAAATCCCAGTTTGTTCGTAATTCTTGTCAATCGTTCACCGAGAAGTTTTTGTGCTAAGCCTAGTTGTAAAGACAAATAGCCATATACTGCTACACCTACTCCAGCACAAATAACAGAATAAACTAATGCGGAGAATTTACCATCTACTGGTCCCATTAATAACTCTAAAAGTTTATGAACAATTAGTACACTTACCGCCATTGCCGCAGTCAAAAGAGAAATGAGCATAACACGACGTACAACCATTTCTGATCTGTAGTTTAGTGTTTTTCGTAGTACAAGTATATTAATGATAATGGATACACTATAGCCAATTGCTGTAGCAAGAAGCGCACCATCAGCCTCTATCCAACGAATTAAAGGAATGTTAATTGCTAGCTTAACAAAAATCCCAGATAATAAACTGAAGACAATCCACTTTTGGAAATCAATACCCTGTAAAAGTGCTGCCGTCACTTGGAACAATGCAAATAAAATAGCAACAGGTGCGTAATGAGCTAAAATCATAGCTCCCATTTCACTTTCAGAATAGAGCATAAAGTATATTTCATTCGCTAACAACGAAATTCCTACTACTGCTGGCAATGTAATAAAAATTAATATTTGATATGTTTTATCCATTGCATGTCGTAGCGATAAATATTCACCTTGCGTAAAGTATTTTGTAATCGTTGGTACTAGCGCCATCGAAAAACCTGTAGCTAGCATTACTGGAATAATAACAACCTTATGTGTTGTAAAGTTAATCATTGATAAATACTTATCCGTTACTTCCGCTAAGCCTATTGATGTCATAGCACCGTTAAACGTTAGCATATCCACTAATTGGAATAACGGATTAGCAATACCTACAAACACCATTGGAATCGAATACGTAATTACTTCTTTATATATGTTGGACATTGGTAGCTGTGTAGATGTAACACTTTGACTACGCAGTAAATCAAATTCAGGTTGATATTTTTTCCAATAATAATAGAGCACCAGCAACCCACCAATTGCCCCGATAAAGGCAGCAAATACTGCGAAAGAGATAGCTGTTTCTGGTTCCCCATTGAAAACTACTACAACTAAGAATGAACCACCTAATAACACAACAATACGAACAATTTGCTCTACTAACTGCGAAACTGCTGTAGGCTCCATTTTGTCATAGCCTTGGAAGAATCCACGCCAAAGGCTCATAAATGGCACGACAATTAACGCAAAGCTAACCCAGCGAATGACCGAAGCAATTTGCTCAACCGTAAATGCCTGTTCATCACTTTTAATAACAAGACCTGCTATTGGCGTAGCTAGTATAAAGAGAGCCATAAACGCAGCAAAACCAGTAATCATCATAATAAGTATGCCTGATTTCATCAGTTTGCGGCCTGATTGGTAATCACCTATTGCATTGTATTTAGAAACAAACTTGGATACAGCAATTGGTGCACCCGAGATGGCTACTGCCAGCATAATCGAATAGGGAATGTATGCATATTGATAGAGCGCAATATTCTCCTCACCTACAATTGCATAAAACGGAAAAATATAAATTAATCCGAGCACCTTCGATAAAAACATTCCCATTGTTAATATCGCAGTACCTTTCATTAAATTGGACATCGTACCCATCCATTCATTATAAAATCAATATTTTCATCGTAACACTTAGAAAAGACTTATAAAATATTTGCTGTAAAGACGCTTGCTTCAGTAGCACCCTATCTATAGTTCTTTGGATAAAGCAGAGTGGGACGTTTTACAGAGTATTCGAGGCTTGAACCTGTTTTCTGAGCAACTTTGCGGATACCTGAGCGGTTTCGTTTCACCTGCTACCCGAGCACTTTTACTGGATACCTGAGCGGTTTAAGCAATTCAGGGAAACTGTTTCATTTGCAAACGCTGTCACACAGACAATAGACGGCTCTTGATAGCTTGATTTCACTGATCAACAATATTCAGCAAAACAACATGAAAGCACATCATCGCAAAATATTAAATAAGTAAACCAACTGTAATCTTAACATATTTATAGGAAAACAGACGCATAAATACATTAAAAAGTTCTAGAAAAATACAGCTAATTCAAAAAAATAGTGGCTGTGTCCTCCTGATGGAAAGTAGAAAGCTCAAAATAATCGGTGGAGATTAAGAATACCCCCACCGATTAAAGTTATCTAGCTATTACATATCTACGAAAAATTGTTTATACCATACTAAGAACACATAGGCTGTCCAAATATAACGTCCACGATTTGCTTTGTCTTCATAGTGCTCATCTAGATAGCCCACTAATTGCTTTGTATCAAAGAATTCATTGGCAAAGTCAGTTGTAAACATTTCCTTTACCATCTTGTAATACTTTTCTTCACGTAGCCAGTGACGAATTGGCACTGGGAAGCCAAGCTTTGGACGTTTCGCCCATTCTTCAGGTAATTCCTGGTGTGCAGCTTGACGGAGAACATATTTCGTATCAATGTCATTTACGCGATATTTTGATGGAATGTTTTTCGCTAATTCCATCACTTCTTTATCTAAAAATGGTACACGTAATTCAATAGAATGAGCCATACTCATTTTATCTGCTTTTAATAAAATATCGCCTGGCATCCAAAGATTTAAATCAAGATACTGCATTTTAGTAACATCATCATCACCTGGAACTTCATCGTAAATACGTTTTGTAATCGATTTTACAGATGGACCATTTTTATAGTCTGGTTTCAATACATTTAATGCATCTTCTTCGTCCCATACAACCGCTTCCCCAATGAAGCGTTCTTCTACAGTTTGACCACCTTTAACAAGGAAGTTCGAATATTGATTTTTAGGTAACGCCTCTGCTATGCCACGTAATGCTTTACGGATACCAAATGGGATTTTCTCATATTTTTGCATTTTGCCAGAGTTTTGGTACCATGAGTAGCCACCAAAAATTTCATCCGCACCTTCACCTGAAAGTACTACTGTTACATCCTTCGATGCTAACTCAGAAAGGAAGTAAAGTGGTACAGAAGATGGGTTCGATTGTGGCTCGTCCATATGCCACTGAATTTTTGGTAATGCTTCAAAACACTCATCTGCTGAAATATATTTGCGCTCATTTTGAATATTTAATGTATCAGATAATTCTTTTGCTAAATTTGTTTCATTAAACATATCCTCGTAGTCAGAGAAACCGACTGAGAAGGATTTATCAGGACGTAATAATGAAGTAATATAACTTGAATCAATACCACCTGATAAGAAAGAACCAACCTTTACATCACTTATTTGATGCGCATCTACTGATTCTTTTACTGTCGTACGAATATCTTCTACATATTTTTCAATCGGAGCTTCTTTTGCATGGAATTTTTTATCCCAATACTGCACAATTTGCTTTTGTCCATTTTGAATAAGCATATAGTGTGCTGGTTGTAATTTGTACACACCTTTAAAGAACGTTTCGTCCATTGAAGAATATTGGAACGTCAAATAAGGTCGTAGTGCATTTTTATTTAATTCTTTAATAAATGATGGGTGTGGTAAAAATGATTTAATTTCTGAACCGAAAATAAAAGTACCATCTGTTGTGTTTTCTGTATAATACAGCGGCTTAATACCAAAGCCATCACGCGCGATGAATTGTAAATCATTCTTTTTATCCCAAATGCAGAATGCGAACATTCCGCGAAGTTTTTTGACAAATTCTACTCCGTATTCAACATAACCATAAATAATAACTTCACTATCAGAGTGTGTTTTAAAGTTGTGACCTTTTTCAATTAAATCAGCACGTAGCTCTTGGAAGTTAAAGATCTCTCCATTAAATACGAGAACGATGTTTCCATCCGCACTGTATAATGGCTGATTTGCCACATCTGATAAGTCGATAATACTTAATCGACGGAATCCTAAAGTTACTTTATCATCACTATGAATTCCACCGCTGTCTGGTCCACGGTGAATAATTGTATTCATCATATTTTCAATCGTTTGATGATGATCAATCACATTTGTTCCATTAATATAACCAATAAATCCGCACATTCTATTTTTCACCTCATAATTTAGTGCATAACCTTTACCATAATAGCATGAAAAGTCGTTCATTTCATGCAGACAATACAGATAAAGTAAAACTTTCATCAGTGAGGTTATTCTACACCGATTATTCGTTCAACCTCGAGCACTTTCTCTCACTTAAAAACACTTCAATTTTTCATCTTCCATCTAAAATCCACACATGAAAGCTCTTCACCGAAAGTTTCGGATGACATTGTGTTAAAAAGTATATCATGTGTATAAGTTGATTGTAGTGGAGACTGGGCGACTCCTCGGGGATTAGCAATAGAGGAACGAAGGCTAAAACCATCACATCCTGTGATAACGCCTTCGTGACCAACATCATGTTGACCCGAGACCCTGCAGCGAAGCGTAGCGGCAGCAACAAATGTTTTATCTGCGCGAAAGCGAAGCGTCAGCGGCAATGTTTTGTCTGTGCGAAAGCGAAGCGACAGCAACAAAGCGCCCAGTCGGAACGGAAATCAACCCCACGTTATAGTGACGAGCTACTTAAAGTAGAAGATAAGGAATTATAAAATACTTTTGTTTTATTTTCAATGTGAAAGAAGCCCCTCTATATAGACTTCATGTATAATAGGAAAGATTCCTAATTTGAACAGAAAGTGAGTTTAAATATATGTACGATGTTATCGTTATCGGTGGAGGCCCATCTGGTTTAATGGCTGCTGTCGCTGCTGGAGAGCGAAAAAAGAAAGTATTATTACTAGAAAAAGGGACAAAGCTCGGCAAAAAATTGGCCATTTCAGGCGGTGGTCGCTGTAATGTCACAAATCGTTTGCCTGTTGAAGAAATAGTCAAGCACATACCTGGAAACGGTCGTTTTCTTTACAGCCCATTCACAGTTTACAATAATGAAGATATTATCGCATTTTTCGAAGGACTTGGCGTGGCATTAAAAGAGGAGGATCATGGACGTATGTTCCCTGTATCTAATCGCGCGCAAGATGTTGTAGATGCACTTATTCGTCAGCTTCAACGTCTACATGTTGAAGTACGCTTAAACACACCCGTTAATAAGCTGCTAATGGATGAGGAAAAAATTCTTGGGGTACGTCTTACAGATGGCACAGAAATTCGTAGTGAGGCAGTAGTCGTTGCAGTTGGTGGAAAAGCTGTTCCACAAACAGGCTCAACAGGAGATGGTTATCCATGGGCAGAACGTGCTGGTCATACAATCACAACGCTTTTCCCTACTGAGGTTCCTGTCCTATCAAAAGAGGATTTTATTCAAGCTCGTGAGCTACAGGGGCTAGCATTACGTGATGTCGCTGTCTCTGTTTTAAACAAAAAGGGCAAGGTGCTCGTAACGCATCAAATGGATATGCTCTTTACCCATTTCGGATTAAGTGGTCCAGCTATTTTACGCTGTAGTCAATTTGTTGTGAAAGAATTAATGAAAACAGGTTACGAGCCTGTGACAATGCGTATTCAAACACTTGTTGATTATAATGAAGAAACGTGTCTGCAATATTTAAACAGACTCATTAAAGAAGATCCAAAAAAAGCGGTAAAAAATGTTTGGAAAGGAATTGCGCCTGAACGCTGGTTGTTATTTTTATGTGAGCTTGCAGACATCGATGTACAAATGACAGGTACTGAATTATCACAGGAAAAAATCCGCAACTTAGCTAGACTACTCGTCAATTTCACAATGACAGTTAGTGGTACGCAATCTCTTGAAAAAGCATTTGTCACAGGCGGTGGCGTGTCTGTTAAAGAAATTGAACCAAAAACAATGGCCTCGAAGAAAAAGGATGGTTTATTCTTCTGTGGAGAAATCCTTGATATTCACGGCTACACAGGTGGCTATAATATAACGTCTGCACTCGTTACAGGACGTATCGCAGGGATGAACGCAGCACTGTAATTTACTCTATTTTTCGGACTTCTATCAGCGATTTTGTATCACATAAAAAGCGTGTCCTGAAATAAGGACACGCTTTTTTAACTTTCTTTAGACATATATACTTCCTCAAATGGTTGAATGATAACAAAGCCTTCACCTGAAAACGCCATTTGAATGGATTCGCCACTACCACGACCGATAAATGTTCGGAAGCTAATATCTGTTTTAAACTCTGGTGCCAAATTACCTGACCATGCTACTGTAGCATGTGGATCAGTATAGACCGTTTCACCAGGCTTCACTAACAAGGTTAACGGTTCGAAATGGGTTGTAATAGCTACCTTCCCTCTTCCTTGTAGAGTTACATTAAACAACCCACCTGACATGACTCCTGCCATTTTACGCATTAAATGAATATCCCAATCAATACTTGGCTCGAATGCGAGTAAATCATTGCCGTTTACACAAATACTTTCATCCTTTAAATCGAAGACCGTTATTTTTTTCCCTTGATCGGCTAAATAAAGTCGCCCCTTACCTTTCGCCTTCATAAGTTGTGTACCTTCGCCGGTTAATACTTTTTTAAACATTTTACCTAGGCCATGCTCCAAAACACGCTCACGCTCAAACTTAATATCTCCTATGTAAGAAATCATAGCGCCCATTTTCGACCAAACCTCGCCATTTAGGTTGACCTCTAATACACGCTCAGTTTCTAACTCGAAATATTCATTTTCGTTGTCGTCCTGCTGTGTTTTATTGATAAATTCATTTAAAGAAAATTTCCCCATATCACATTGCCTCCTTATTTATTTTATATACGCTTTAACTTATGAAAAGATTCAATCAATGCCATTAAATCAATTTCGCCTTGGCGTAATTTTTGCCCTAACTGACTCATCGAACACCCCCAGAAAATCGCCTTCACATTATAAAAATCCCTAGTTTTAGGTCACCCTTTTGAAAATTGATTAATGGACCTCGCATTTGCTTTTCGTTACAAAATTTCTCTTTTGGTAGCGAAATCACTTTATTTCCCGAAATGTTATTGACATCAGACAACAGCTGTTATACATTAAACAAAGATTAATCAAGTGTTATATAACAACAGCTACAAAAAAGGACCATATAAGCGTCATGTGCGAAATGACACTCATATGGCCAATACCTTCAAGTGCGAATTAAAAGTAATATTTATTGTGTAGCGGAGACGTCTCCAACCTTTTGAGAAGCTTCTTTTAATGCTGTTTGTTTACGTACATCTGCACGTAAAGTTAGCGAAATAATTAATGAAACTGCAATTAATCCGGCAAATACATAGAATACTGGAATGTAGCTTCCATAAGCATTTTTAATTGCGCTCACTAAAAGTGGACCAAAAATTCCACCTAGTGACCAAGTCGTTAATAAATAACCATGAATGACTCCAAGTTGCTTCGTACCAAATAAATCACTTGCAAATGCAGGTAAATTTGAGAAACCTCCACCATAGCAACTAACAACTAAGAAAATAAGTGCTTGGAAAACAATAACATTTGTTGTATGCGGTAAGACGATAAATGTAACTAGCTGTGCAATAAAGAAAATTACGAAGACGTTCGAACGACCAATATAGTCAGACACAGCAGCCCATATTAAACGACCACCACCATTAAATAATCCCATTATTCCTACCATTGCTGCGGCTCCCGCAACTGATAATCCTACAATTTCCTGAGCCATTGGAGATGCAACAGAAATCATCATAATACCTGCTGTTACGTTTACTAAATGCATCGACCATAGCATCCAGAAATGCTTAGTTTTTACAGCTTCACGTGCTGACATGACAGCTAAATCTTTTTTCACTACTTCTTGACCATTATTTGCAGCAGCCTTCATATTCACTGGCATATAACCAGGTTCAGGCGGTGCTATATATGAAGCCCCTAAAATCATTAACGTGAAATAACTTGCCCCTAAAATAAAGTACGTTGTAGAAATACCTACAGCCTCCATTAAGTTAGCTGCGACTGGCGCTGTAATAAGTGCCCCTGAACCAAATCCAAGTACAGCCATACCTGTTGCTAAACCGCGGCGATCCGGGAACCATTTTACTAATGTCGATACAGGCGCAATATAACCAATACCCATACCTAATCCACTTAGTAAACCATATGTTAACCAGTACATTGTTACGGAATCCATTGAAATCGCTACACCTGCACCAGCTTGTCCTGCTCCAAATAGAACCGCTGCTACCATCGCAGATTTACGTGGTCCCATTTTTTCTACTAAGTTACCAAATAATGCTGCAGAAAAACCTGCAAGCCCCATCATTATTGTAAAGGCAACCGTTACGTTTGTTTCACTCCATCCCATTTCTGTAACAATCGGTAGCTTGTATACACTGTATGCATATGCTCCACCAATTGAAAGGTGAATAGCGATTGCGGATAATGCAATTAACCATCTATTTTTATTCATAATTTCTCTTTTCTCCCCTCTTTTGCTACCTGTGAAAGTTTTATGAACGTCCATGTAAAACAATTTAACACTTAGAATTATTCAAATGCAAGATGTTTTTTCAAAAAATATTATTTCTCCAAAAAGTATTTTATTTTTTATCCCAGTAATTTTATAACGGAAACCCTACAGTCTCTAAGTAAATAGATGTTTATTAAACGAAAACCACAACATTTTTTAGCTAATATTATTTTTCTACTCTATTATCTCAATACACTAAAATTATCTTGATATAATTAATTTTGTGTATAATTTCACATTCAATCTATGTATAGTTAACTTTCTCCAACTCACATAATTTCCTCGAATTTCTTCAAAAGAGTATAAACGAACATTCAATACGTAGAAATATTTAGAACGAAAGAGAATTTCGAAACCTAAACAAACAAAATTTTTTCAAGTAAAAAGAAACTAAAAAATAATATTGAATGGCATTTATAACTATTAATGGATTTACCATTAAATAAATCCAATACATATTGTGCATATTTCAAAATGAATTATCATTACTTATTCATTTTTATTATTCAAATATACATTTTTTCTTTTAAAAAGAATTATTTAAACGTTAAAACAACTAATCCAATCAGTTATAACAAAAACAGTTGCTATAGCACACAAGTAATAACAGTAGATTTTGATGTTAAGCCAAAATAAAATAGTAAAAGTTGTAGGGTGAGATATTTCCCTACAACTTTCTTGAACTAATTCTTTTTTTGTACAATTAAAATTCCTATGATAGATGCCAATATTATAATCAAACCGCTTAAAAACATGGCGAATCGAATGCTTATATGATCAATCAAATAGCCAAAAATATAATAACCAATTGGTAAAAACAAAAGCCCACCGAACATTTGTAAACTTGTCACACGACCAAGGTATTCTTCTTCAATTAATTCTTGTACCGCACTATCCCATATAATCACAAATGAGGTAATAGCAAAACCGATACAAAACATCATCAATAAAGAGAGTAGAAAGATATTTGAGAAGGATAAAAATAAAATGAGCAACCCAACACTAAACATAAAAAGATAATATTTTTTGAAGTTATTCGAAACCTCGGATTGCCTACTAATAAACCATGCCCCTAAAAATGCTCCTAATGCCATGCTACTCAATAACCAGCCAAAACTTTCAATTCCCTTGAAGTATTCATTTGCATAAATAGGTAGGATAATAACATCAAATGAGGCAATCCCAATATTTACAACAGAACCAATCAAAATGCTATAACTTAGCCATTTATGTTGAATTAACACTTGGAAACCCTCTTTAAATTGTTGCCATAATGATTTTTTCGATTCAACTGCTGGCTTTCTTCCCATAGATAGAAAGGCAAAGGCGAAAGCGGCAAGTAAAAATGAAACAGCGTTGATACCAAATGTAATAAATATGCTAAAAGTTGCGACTAAATAGGCAGCTAGAATAGGTCCAATCATTTCGAAGACTTGTTGTGCCATAGCTCGATAAGAATTTGCTTTTACTAGATATTCTTTATCCACAATACTAGGCAAGATTGCTTTTAATGTGGGACGATATAAGGTATTTAATGTTCCTAAGAAAAAGGTAAGCAAATAGATGTGCCAAATACGAATATGTTTGTTTATGATGAGATAAGTGATTAGTAAAAGAGCAATACCTCTTACTAGATTGATGATAACAATTAGAAACTTCTTAGGTAGCTGGTCCACGAGCATACCACCTAAAAGAAGAATCAGCAGTTGAGGTATAATAAACATGCTTTGCGTTGCACTAATATCGCTCGCTTGACCATCTAAATGAATAATTAAAAAAGGCAAGGAAGTTGTAAATAAAGCAATGCCAATAAATGAAACAATTTGTCCGCTAAATAGCATCACAAAGTTTTTATTTTTCCACACAGTTATCCCTCCAATTTGATTCATATTATGATATGAATTTACAAAATTGTATAGTTTTTCGAAAAATACCAAATGAAATTTGACTGAATATTAAAAAAATTGTATATTTAGATGTAATAATGGGAGGTGATTAGATTCTAGCCTAATAGTTAAGAAAAGTCTAAGTCTAAATTTTAAAAAAGGAGAGGGTATTCATGTTAAAAACTAAGTTGAATTTATCGAAAGGTAAAATTGAAGTATTTGCAACTAATTTACAGACGCCTTCGCATATGGAATGGACAAAAGATGGTAGACTATTAGTTTCTGAAACAAGTGCTGGAAGGGTAAGCGATATTACTAATGGTGGGAAAATTACAGAGAACAATGTGGTTTATGATGGTTTAAATGGACCTTCAAGCATTGTTCCTTTAGAAGACGGTAGAATTTATGTTTGCGAAACCTTTGCAAATAGAGTAACAAATATAGGTAAAGATAATGACAATAAAAAGCTGAATTTTGATAATTTTAACCGTCCTTATAGCATAGTTGTACAGGATGGTAATTTAGAAATTGTTGAAAGAGAATCGAGCTTTTCAAATAGAGTAGTTAAAATTAATATGGAAAATGGTGAAAGCCATACGAAGATAACTAACATTCCAGCTCTACCATTACCTGGTTTAGAGGGATTGCTACCTACGGAACAATTTAACGATGACTTTAAAGAGAATTGGTTCCTATACTCTGGGTGTTCGGGCTGGAAAGCAAACTTATTGGATAAAGAAGGTAATATTTATTCTCTTTCTAGTAGTTCTGTCATGGGAACTATTGTGTACGACCCTGACATACCAACAACATTCTTGGACTTAGTAGATATGTTTGATCCAATTGCTACAGGTTTAGATTTAATGGGCGGGATGATTCAAAATAAAAATAATCTTATGTTATATGTCACACAACCAAGAAAAGGGACTATAATGGAGATTAACCCATTTGAAAATAGAGATTATAGATTTACCCCACCAATTGTACAGGGATTGAATTTCCCAACTTGTATTAGATTTAGTCCCGATTTCAAAGAAGCCTATGTTTGTAGTTCACCAACAGGTTCTGTTTGGAGATTTTATGATTTTGATTAAAAATAGATTATAATACCTAGATCATTCACCAACATATACAAAATCCCACAGAATAACTGACCGATCAGCTTTTCTGTGGGACTCTCTTTTTAACTTAAGAGATGAAAAAAAAATCCATTTCTATTAAAGTTATTGCTACCAACCAAACACCAAAGAAAGGATTCTTATAATCTCAAACTTCGTAGCTAGATAAACCATCCCAAAACAGATGGCTGTAAGTTGCACTATTATAAATTTATCTTTCTTGACACTATTTTTAGGTATACAAAAAGAACCTCATTCTTTGATAATAGTGCGATTGACTAAAAAAACACTACCAAAGCAGAAGAGGTGCTTTAATTGAGCTTTTTAATGGTACGTTGAAACATATCGATTTTAAGATTCAAAAATTCATTAAAGGTCAACTTCAGCAATGGATTATCGACCTTCCTAGTTATATCAAGGCTTATTTACCGATTTCATTGTGAGAAATTTGTGTTATTAAGATAAATGTTTTACCTCATTATAAAAATTAATCTCTTCCATTGATTTTTTCGATACTCTATTTCACTCAAACCAGTATTTTTAAGCAAGGTTTTTCCAGAACCAAGTTATCGTTCGATAATGCTGCTAAAATTTGCATTTATGACCGCTCCATGGACTACAAGGATAACGTACTTATCAGACATACTCCATTTTTATTTTCTGTAACCCCTCTAATACTCTATTTGTTAAATTCTCTCTAGACTCTTGATTTGGATAATTTTTTGAGGATACATTCTTCTTCTTTCTTCTATCGATAAACCTTCTACATCACCATAATCTCATTCACTAAATCGGAACATTTCTAGTAAAGGAATGTTTATTTCTTCTTTAATAATCATTGCCGCTTGCTTTACTCGTAATAAGGGACTACTAATAATAACATCCCATTTATTTTTAGATAAATAGTAAGCGCACTGCTTTGCATATCAATGCCTGTATCATTTAACAGAATATTCATTCTCTCTTATAGTTTTCCAGGCTTATTCCATTCAGTTTCCCCATGTCGCACAATACAAATTCTAGTCAAATTCTCTCTCCCCCAATTGTTTAGATTAAATCTCAAAACAATTATACTATTCTTACTATGTAAAATAATTATTATCCCGACTAATAAAGATCGATAAAATGTAAAAAAAGACAGAATCAAAATTTGATTCTGCCTTTAATCTTATATTAATGAAATGATCCAACCATCAAAAGTACTTCCGTTAAGACTCCAGTTCTGTAGCAAGTAATCTTAACTTTTATAGAAGCATGTAAATGGTGTTTCTTTCATTTATTTTACGACGATATTCACAAGCTTGCCTGGAATGACAATTACTTTTACTAAGTTTTTGCCTGCCATATACTCTTGTACTTTGCCATCAGCAAGTGCTACTTTTTCAATTTCTTCTTTTGAAGCGTCTTTTGCTACGATGATTTTTGCACGTACTTTACCGGCCACTTGAACTGCGACTTCCACTTCATCATCAACAAGTTTAGACTCATCAAATGCTGGCCATTCCTTATATGAAAGTGTTTCATCATGACCTAATATCTGCCATAACTCTTCAGCAACGTGTGGAACCATCGGAGCTAACATTTTCACAAAGCCTTCAGCATATGCTGTTGGAATAACATCTGCTTTGTAGCAATCATTGATGAATACCATCATTTGTGAAATAGCTGTATTAAAGCGAATACCTTCATAATCCTCTGTCACTTTTTTCACAGTTTGATGGTATGATTTTTCAAGCGCCTTGTCATCAGAGGCTTGAATTTTCGCAGCGATTGTTCCATCTTCATTGACAAATAGACGCCAAATACGATCTAAGAAGCGACGTGCTCCGTCCAAGCCATTTGTTGACCATGCAACAGATGCTTCAAGTGGACCCATAAACATTTCATATAAACGTAAAGTATCGGCACCGTGTGAAGAAATGATTTCATCAGGGTTGACGACATTGCCTTTCGATTTAGACATTTTTTCATTACCTTCACCAAGAATCATCCCTTGGTTAAATAATTTTTGGAATGGCTCTTTCGTGTGTACGACACCTAAATCGTAAAGTACTTTATGCCAGAAGCGAGCGTAAAGTAAGTGTAATACTGCATGCTCTGCCCCACCGATATAAATATCAACTGGTAACCAGCGTTTAAGCAACTCAGGATCTGCAATTGCCTCTTTGTTCGTTGGATCAATATAGCGTAAGAAGTACCAGCTAGAACCTGCCCACTGAGGCATTGTATTCGTTTCACGACGACCTTTTTTACCTG
The DNA here is from genome assembly GCF_001278875.1 of Lysinibacillus sp. FJAT-14222. NCBI lineage: Bacteria > Bacillati > Bacillota > Bacilli > Caryophanales > Bacillaceae > Lysinibacillus > Lysinibacillus sp. FJAT-14222. The sequence continues at coordinate 23,362 of NZ_LIYL01000007.1, forward strand.
TTTCCGGATCAACAACATTTACCCATTCTGAAATATTCGCTAATGGTGATTCACCTGTACCCGAAGGACGAATATTATCAGTTTTTGGTAGTATTAATGGCAATTCTGATTCTGGTACTGGCGTAATTGATCCATCTTCCCAATGGATCATTGGGATTGGCTCTCCCCAGTAACGCTGGCGGGAGAATAACCAGTCACGCAGACGGTATGAGATTTTCTTCTCCCCTACGCCTTTTTCCTCAAGCCATTCAATTGCCTTAGCAATACCGTCCTCTTTGTTTAAGCCATCAAGGAAGTCAGAGTTAATGTGCTTACCATCTCCTATGAATGCTTCTTTGCTGATGTCTCCACCTTCAAGTACAGGAATAATTTCTAAGCCAAATTCTGTTGCGAATTCATAGTCGCGTTCATCATGTGCTGGAACTGCCATGATTGCACCAGTACCATATGATACTAATACGTAGTCCGCAATCCAAATTGGCACTTTTTTACCGTTAATCGGGTTTACTGCATAGGCACCTGTGAATACGCCTGTTTTTTCTTTCGCTAAGTCTGTACGTTCTAAATCAGATTTCATTTTTACTTTTTCTAGATAAGCATCTACAGCTTGTCGTTGTTCAGCAGTTGTAATTTGTTCCACTAATTTATGCTCAGGTGCAAGTACACAGTATGTAGCGCCAAATAATGTATCAGGACGAGTTGTAAACACTGTGAAGTTTTCATCTGTGCCATCAATACCGAATATTACTTCTGCACCTTCCGAACGACCAATCCAGTTTCGCTGCATATCCTTAATAGATTCTGGCCAATCAACTTCCTCTAAGTCGTCGATTAAACGGTCTGCATAGGCAGTAATTTTTAGCATCCATTGCTTCATTGGACGACGTTCTACTGGGTGACCACCACGTTCTGACTTCCCATCAATAACTTCTTCGTTTGCAAGTACTGTTCCAAGTGCTGGGCACCAGTTTACAGCCACTTCATCCACATACGCCAAGCCTTTTTTATAAAGTTGGATAAAAATCCATTGTGTCCATTTGTAATATTCTGGGTCTGTTGTGTTAATTTCACGATCCCAATCATAGCTAAAGCCTAGCTCTTGAATTTGACGTTTAAATGTCGCAATATTTTTTGCTGTAAATTCTGCTGGGTCATTCCCCGTATCAAGTGCATATTGTTCTGCTGGTAAACCGAATGCATCCCAGCCCATAGGATGTAAGACATTATAGCCTTGCATGCGCTTGAAGCGTGAAAGAATATCTGTCGCTGTGTATCCTTCTGGGTGCCCCACATGAAGACCTGCACCTGATGGATATGGGAACATATCTAACGCATAAAATTTTGGTTTTTCCATTTCATTTTCAGTTTTGAAAGTTTTATTATCAGCCCAATATTGCTGCCATTTTTTTTCGATTTGTTGATGATTAAAGCTCACGATTTTTCCTCCTTTAAACTTGTAATGTTACTCATCGTAAGAATTGACAAAATATTTAAAAAACAAAAAAACTCGCCCCTTTCTTAGTCAGAAAGGGACGAGAGAATTCGTATCTCCCGCGGTACCACCCAAATTAGTGATCACACTCGGCTTTAGCTTCCTTAACGCGGAAGGAACGGCACGCGTTATTCACGCGGGCAGACTCAGAAGGCGAGTTCAATTTGCTTTCCTACTAGCTCCCACCAACCGCTAGCTCTCTAAAAAGAACCACAAATTTACTATTCCTCATCACTGTCTTTACATGTATTGCATTTATTCTAATGGAAAGTTTTGAAAAGCACAAGCCTTTGTTTATATACTACCCATTACTGAACAATTATATCCTTTTTTCCTTATATCGCTATAAAGTGAAACTTTAATCAGTAGGGGATTTTCTTCATCCCCACTGATTATTAGCTTTCACCAATCGGGCTTTTACACCTAACTTCTTCGCTTTCGGCACAGTTAAATTACTGCCCGTTAATGCGAGATAATTCCTGACATTCACGAAAAGCAAAATGCTTACACCCAATGCATTGATTTGTATCTAAATAGCTTAGAGCTTTATTTATCGCTTCCCCTGTATGCGGATAGAAATTTTCCTCACCGATTTCATCATATAAGCCATTGTGCTGTAGTACCCTTTTTAATTCATCTTGCACACCTGTAACTAAAATGGTGCCACCCTGGGCTTTAAAATTCCGGATGACATTACCAAAATATGCCTCACCTGTTGAATCCATAAAAGGCACTTTACTCATACGTAATATTAAAGCTTTTTGCTGTTGCTGAATGGAACTTACAATTGCCTCCTCAAAAGTTTGGGCTGCACCAAAGAAAAGTGGGCCCTCAATTGTATAAATACTAATTTGTGGACAATCCCGCTTCTGATGAACAACATGTGATTGCACTTTTCCGCTCTTTAACGAATGGTCTGGTAATACCTTTGTTACTACAAGCTTTTCGCTCATACGCTTCGCAAATAATACGACTGCTAATACGAGCCCAACCTCTACAGCTAGTGTTAAACTTGTAAAAACAGTGAGAAGAAACGTAATCATTAAAACGAGGGAATCTCCTGATTTTAATTTAACGATATGCGCAAAATGCTTTTGCTCACTCATATTCCAAGCCACAACCATTAAAACTGGAGCCATACTTGCCAATGGAATATGGGAAGCAAAAGGCGCTAATAATAATAAAGTGACTAATACAAATACCCCATGAATAATACCTGACATTGGTGATACTGCACCTGTTTTAATATTTGTCGCAGTACGGGCAATAGCACCCGTTGCAGGAATCCCTCCAAAGAAAGGAGTGACGATATTAGCAATCCCTTGACCAACAAGTTCTCGATTACTATTATGTTTTGTATTTGTCATCCCATCCGCTACTACCGCAGATAGAAGTGATTCAATTCCACCAAGCATGGCTATCACAAATGCTGGTCCAATAAGTAGCTGAATTCGCTCTAATGTGATATCTGGTATTGCAAAATTCGGTAATGAATTTGGGATTTCACCATAGGCTGTTGCTATTGTGGCAACTTGTCCAGAAAAAAAGAACGTTGCAACAAGCGTAGAAACTACAATGCCTGCTAACGCCCCTGGAACTTTGGGTAAAACTTTCGGTGTGATTAAAATAATGATAAGACTAATGATTGCCGTTAAAATACTATAAAAGTTTGTCGTACCAATATGCAAAACAATTTCTTTTATATTGTCAATAAAATACTCATGTCTTTTAATATTAGTCAAACCTAAGAAATTGGCAATTTGGCCTGTAAAAATAATAACTGCAATTCCTGCTGTAAAACCTATTGTCACGGGACGAGGGATAAATTTTATTAATGAGCCAAGTTTAAACAAACCCATTAAGCACAAAATAATCCCGGCCATTAATCCAGCAATTAGTAAGTTTTCATAGCCATACGAAATGACTATCCCTAGCAGAATTGGCACAAACGCACCTGTAGGTCCCCCAATTTGATACTTCGAACCACCAAAAAGAGAAATAAGTATTCCAGCAATAAAAGCTGTATATATTCCATACTCCGGCTTAACACCTGACGCAATGGCAAAGGACATTGCCAGTGGTATTGCCACAATCCCCACAACAATCCCTGAAATTAAATCTTTCTTCAAATGATGAACTGAATATCCCTCATATCGCCCTGTAAACAGTGACTTCATCTATAAATCTTCCCTTCAAAATAATAAGTAAGGTAAATGTTTTATAAGATCTCCAGTTTACAAACACTACATATCCTCTTCATTATTTTCGTTAATGGTCATCTCTTCTAATCTTGTAATTGTATTTATTAAGTGATTGTTGAAAATATCTTTTGCTACACCAAGTAATTCTCCAATCATCGGATCGCTTAAAGAATAGTAAACTTTTTTACCCTCTTTCGTCCCATACACAATATTTTTGCCTCGTAATACACTTAATTGCTGTGAGACAGCTGAGCCCTCTTTTTCTAAGCAGCTTTGTATTTCATTGACACTTTTCTTACCATCCACCAGTAATTCCAATATTCTAATTCGTAATGGATGTGCTAAAGCTTTAAAAAAATCTGCCTTAAATTGCTGCAAGCCCTCTTCCACATTTATCCCTCCAAGGAACTTCATCTTCATATATTCAAATATTTGAATATGTATGATTGATTGTACGCTAATAGATGCTATTTTTCAACACAAGACATAAAAAAAGAGCGAAAAACGTGTTTCCCACACATTTTCCGCTCGTTCCGAAAGTATTTTTGTTAATTTTTACTATCAATCTGTCACTATTTTATTCTTTCGTAAAGGATAATCATAGATAAGACATGGAATAATTGCAAACAATACAATAATTACTAGGATTAATACGAGTGCAACCATTCCAAATTGATCAACCATAATACCACCAAATAAAGGTCCAATCATACGACCTGCTGTTGCCGCACTATTGATAATCCCTTGATAAAAGCCCTGCCGTCCTTTTGGTGCAAGCTGATTGGCGATGGTAGGTAAAGCGGGCGTATAAAACATTTCGCCAAAAGTTAGCACTACCATGGCGGCTGCAAACATTTTAAAATCACTCGCAAAGGCAATGATTCCAAAGGATAAGGCGATAAGGGTAATACCAAATACTAATTGACGTTTTAATTTATTTTCCCAACGCTTCACTAGAGGTGCAATTAGCGGTTGCCCTAAAACGATGAGTAGACCATTAATAGTCCATAATAAGCTGTACTGTTTCAATCCTAATCCTAGATCTTGCGTATAGGAAGAAATAGTCGCACTCCATTGTGAATATGCTAGCCAGCATAGCACAGAGGACGAACTTATAATTAATAATGCATAAAACGGTGCTTTATTAATTATTCGCTTACTTTCACTCACTACATTTTTCGGTGCAATGCTACCCTCTTCTAGTCGTTTAAAAGTAAATAATGCTATAAAAAAGAACAATATATACATAGCTAAGTTGACCTTGAATACGTAGTCAAATTGGTAATCAGCAACAACACCAGCAAGTGCAGGTCCAATTGCCACTCCTAGATTTTGAGCTAAATAAATTGCGTTAAAGGCCTTTCGTCCGCCCTCAGGCCATGCCGTTCCAGCTAAAGCAAACATTCCAGGGAATACGATACCTCCACTAAAGCCCAGTACCATTAAGATCCACACATAATGTGGCCAACCATGCCAAATCGTTAAAGTAATTAATGAGGCAATCGTCAAAAGAATGCCAAACATTATGGATTTATAGCCACCTATTCTATCAAATAAATACCCACCTAATAGATTCCCTAATACGCCAGCAGCAGAATTCAACATCAACACAAAGCCAGCCATCGCAAGGGACTTCCCTAAATAATCGTGCATATAAATGGCATTTAAAGGCCATAAAAAAGAGTTGCCCGTTGTGTTCACAAGCATTCCGATAATTAAAAACCAAACACTTTTTGGCATAGAATGACCTCCGTTATTTCGCTACTCTAAATAGTTAGTTTATGTTGAAAAATACAAAAGCACAAGAAAAATAATTTTACTCTTTTTACATAGGCTTTAAACTACTTTTTGTGTAGGTTTCGGTTGGCCCTCCTCATGATTTTCTTCGGTCGAAGTACTTTTTGCTCGCCTCCCCCGCGGTTTGCTCCAGTCACCCACATAATTATTAAATTCTTCCCTCATGACGGAAACATCAGCACGTGATAAAATATAGTGTTAGAGGAGTGAAATAAATGACAGAAACAAACTTTCCTTTTCCTTCAGATGGGAAAAGATATTATACATGGAATCGCTATTTACGTGAGCAATTTGGTCATAAAGTTTTTAAAGTAGCACTAGACGCAGGCTTTGACTGCCCAAATCGTGATGGTACAGTTGCCTTTGGAGGTTGTACGTTTTGTAGTGCAGCAGGTTCAGGTGATTTTGCGGGTAATAAAGTTGATCCTATCGAAGTGCAATTTGCTGAAATTCGTGACAAAATGCATCAAAAATGGAAGGACGGCAAATATATGGCCTACTTCCAGGCATATACAAATACACATGCACCACTACCAGTTTTAAAGGAAAAATTTGAAGCAGCCTTGGCCCAAGAAGGTGTTGTTGGATTATCCATCGCAACTCGCCCAGATTGTCTGCCAGATGATGTTGTTGAATATTTAGCTGAATTAAACGAACGCACCTATTTATGGATTGAGCTCGGACTTCAAACTGTGCATGAAAAAACAGCAAATCTCATCAACCGTGCTCATGATTATGCAACATATGTAGAAGGTGTTGAAAAGCTACGAAAGCATGGTATTCGTGTATGCTCTCACATTATTAACGGCCTTCCTCTTGAAGACTATGACATGATGATGGAAACTGCACGTGAAGTCGCAAAGCTTGATGTACAAGGCATTAAAATTCATTTACTGCACCTTTTAAAAGGGACACCAATGGTTAAGCAATATGAAAAGGGTATGTTAGAATTTTTAGATCAAGACGTTTATACAAAGTTAGTCGCAGATCAACTTGAAATGCTACCACCAGATATGGTTATTCATCGAATCACAGGTGATGGTCCGATCGATTTAATGATTGGCCCGATGTGGAGCGTTAATAAATGGGAAGTATTAAATGGAATTGATGCTGAGCTTGAACGCCGTGGAAGCTGGCAAGGGAAATTTTATAATGCTGAGGTTGCAAAATGAAGTTACAACGCGTTTTACAATATGCACAACAGCTAATAAAAGATACAGTTGAAGAGGGTGATACTGTGGTGGATGCCACTGCAGGAAACGGACACGACACATTGTTTTTAGCACAGCTTGTTGGCGATGAAGGTCAAGTATACGCCTTTGATGTTCAAAAGAGCGCTGTTGATGTAACTCTCCATCGCCTTTTAGATAATGGCTTAGAGCATCGTGCACTTGTTTTACATAGAGGGCATGAGGAAGTAGCCAACTATGTACACAAGCCAGTAGCTGCTGCAGTTTTTAATCTTGGTTATTTGCCTGGTAGTGACCATGACATCATTACAACGCCAAATACTACGATACAAGCAATTGAAGATTTGCTAAAGCTGCTCAAAATCGGTGGTCTTATTGTCCTTGTCATTTACCACGGTCATCTGGGTGGCAAGGAAGAACGAGATGCTGTGATAGAATATGTCAGTCAACTTCCCCAAAAATATGTACATGTATTAAAATACGAGTTTCTAAATCAACAGAATGATCCACCCTTTGTTATTGCTTTAGAAAAAATGAAAGATTACCCTTTAAGCTAGTTAGATATTTTTAATATTAATTTTTTTGAGGCATGGTTTCGATATCGCATCGGACTCATGCCTTTTTATAAAGAAAATATCCCCCGATGGCGCGGGGGATATGGAGGAGTAACTTACTTTCATGTCAAATTACCTTAATTAACTTAGCTTATGTTAGATTTTAAAAGTGTGTTGTTTCATTGCATCTACATATCGTTGATTGACTTTATCCCAATCGACAGTATTCCACCAATTCGTAACAAATTCAGGTCGACGATTTTGATATTTCAAATAATATGCATGTTCCCATACATCAATAACAAGTAGAGGAATTTTTCCTTCTTTTAAAGGTGTGTCTTGGTTAGCTGTACTCATTATGGTTAATTGCTCTCCATCCAATACAAGCCATCCATAACCACTTCCAAAGCGGGTAATTGCTGCTTTAGAAAGCTGATCCTGAAAATTATCAAACGTTTTAAAATAATAATCAATCGCCTTTCCAATATCAGCATTTGCCTCACCACCGCCATTTGGACTCATCAAATCCCAAAATAAACTGTGGCAATAGTGCCCTCCACCGTTATTCTGTACGGCTGTTTGAATGTCAGCTGGAAGTAAATCAAGATTGCTTAGCAAATCTTCCAACGGTTTACTTTGTAAATCCTTATGACTTTCTAAGGCTGTGTTTAAATTATTTACATACGTAGCATGATGCTTTGAATGATGAATTTCTAACGTTCTAGCATCAATATAGGGCTCCAACTGATCATAATCATATGATAGTTTCGGTAAATGGAACACAGTCAATTTTTCACCACCTTCCAAAAAGTTTCTTTAAGGAAAAATAATTTCCTTAAGTCAAAATATACCTTCTTTTTCTGTTGGCGTCAATAGAAATGTTATTTTCTTTTTATAGTTCTTTACTGAAATATGTAATTGACTGCATGGGAATCAAGATCAGATTTTAGTATTAATCCTTTTTTAGATCATCACCATAACGTGTGGTTGATTTCCGTTCCGACAGGGCACTGATGAGCCCTTTTTATAGAAAACAAAAAACTATCTAATAGAATGTTTTAATCTATTAGATAGCTTTCTCTTTATTGTCTATTTATTTTTACGTTTTTCATTATAATCTACCCAGAAATCTGCACCTTTAATTCCTAGTTTACGAGGATCAAAAACAGGATCTTTTCCTTCTTTTTTCTGTTTCTCATAATCCTTTAATGCGACTATAGCAGGCTTCATAATAATTAAAATCGCTATAACGTTAACCCAAACCATCAGGCCCAATCCAACATCTCCCATCGCCCAGGCAAGGTCAGATGTACGTATAGTACCGTAGAACGCAGCAATTAAAATAGCAATCTTCGCAATCCAAATGGCGACTTTCTCGGTAGCTCCTGAGAATAAATAAGCGACATTTGTTTCGGCAATGTAGTAATATGCCATAATTGTTGTAAAAGCAAAGAAGAATAATGCAATCGCTACAAATGGGCCACCAAAGCCTGGTAACGAAGACTCAACCGCATATTGTGTGTATGCTGCACCTTCTTTAATACTTTTCGCAAATGTCATTTGTTCTTCTCCAGTTAATCCGCCCTTATTGAACTCACCAATATGAACAAATGGATCAGTGCCTTCCGCCGCTTTTTCATCCTGCACATTATACATACCAGTAAATAAAATCATAAATGCTGTAGCTGAACAGATTAATAATGTATCAATGTACACAGAAGCTGCTTGTACGATCCCTTGTTTAGCAGGGTGTGATACTTCTGCTGCCGCTGCTGGATGCGCGCCCGTCCCTTGACCGGCCTCATTTGAATAAATTCCGCGTTTAACCCCCCATGCAATAGCGGAGCCAATAATACCACCAAAAATTTCTTGCGCTCCAAATGCGCTAGAAAAAATTAATGCAAATACTGATGGTATTTCTTTAATATTCATTACAATAATGATGATGGCCATAATAATATAAGCTAATGCCATGAAAGGGACTATAATCTGTGCAGCATTGGCAATCCATTTAATCCCACCGATAATAATCGTACCTAATAATACAACAATAATAAGTCCTGTAATCCAAGTCTCAATATTAAAAGCGTTTTCAACCGCTGTCGCAATTGCATTCGATTGAACACCCGGCATCAAAATTAGCATGGCAACTAATGCGGCGATGGCAAAAATAACAGCAAACCATTTTTGCCCCATTCCTTTTTCTATGTAAAAAGCTGGTCCGCCCCGATATTCTGTATCTTTCTCTTCTTTATAAATTTGAGCCAATGTCGACTCAACGTAAGCAGTTGCCGCACCGATAAAGGCGATTACCCACATCCAAAAAATAGCACCAGGTCCCCCCATCCCGATAGCTGTAGCTGTACCGGCTATATTCCCTGTACCTACTCGACCAGATAATGCGATAGACATCGCTTGGAAGGATGAAATCCCTTTTTCCGATTTTTCACCTTTAAACATTAAAACAAACATATCTTTAATGTGTCTTACTTGTAGGAACCGTGTAATAATTGAAAAAAAGAGCCCTATTAATAAAATACCATAAATAAACCACGGTCCCCATAAAATGTCATTCATTTTCCCAACGATTGCTTCCATCTTACCCCTCCAATTTGAAAAAAATTACTTTAAGTCATTATAGTATTACACTTTTCAGAAAATTACAATATTATATTTTAGTAACAATAAATTAGTAAATTTCTAGTTAATTGGAGAGGTAAAAGACTACTTAATGATATAGCCAATTCTTCGGAGAGCATTATTAATAAAATCACGTATATAAACAAAAATCTCTTCACGCTCTACTTCATGAAATAGATTATGATAACAGTTTGCCCATTCTTTGAATTGAAACTCTGTAAATTCCTGCTGTTGAAGCCAATTACGAGTTTGTTTAGTTTCTGTAATGCTATCTTTTTCAGCTGTCATAACTAACATCGGCATATTAGGAAATTCAGCCTTAGGCAATAACACTAAATTACGCATCATTTGCTGTAGCTCTCGATACCATTTCACTGAAACGACTGACATAATAGGAACCTCATCCTTCATCTCATCTCTACCTTCTACACTGCGTGTTAATGTTTTTAATGTAATTTCATGGGTTAACTTCACATTTGCTGTCAGGGCACTTAGGCTAGTTAAAGCATTTGATAGTTTACCTGGCAATAGCTTCAAATTTAACCAAGGCGAAGTTAAAATAATTCCTGCACATTCATATTTTCGCTTTTGCATGGTATGTAGTAATAATGTTGCGCCAAGGCCATGCCCTATTAAAAAGACAGGTAAATTATACGAAAAAGCATTCTCGATTAAATGCCTCGTATATTTGTTGTATTCTTTAAAATCTTCATCATGGACACGTGAAACCCTTGCATTTACTCCATGATTAGGTAAATCTCCCATGACTATGTGGAAGCCTTCCAATCTAAGTTTTTCTATAAGCCATGCATACCAGCGGTGATTTTCATATGCACCATGAAGAATAGCAACCACAGCCTTTGCTTGTCCATCAGCTTCCCATTTCCACATTTTACATAGTCCTCCTAAAAAAATAATTACACAATGATTATATCGAAAATATTCAGTTCATTTTAATTTTATATTTCCATAAAGTTGCGTATTTGATACGATAATATTACATCATAGAAAGAAAAGAGGCGATTATCATGATCTATCCATTTAAAGGTAAAACACCAAAGATCGAGCCATCTGTCTTTATTGCCGATTATGCAACCGTTACTGGTGACGTTACAATAGGTGCTGAAACAACAATTTGGTTTAACACAGTTATTCGAGGTGATGTGTCACCCACAATTATCGGAAAACGAGTTAGTATTCAAGACCTCTGTTGCTTACATCAAAGCCCTAAATATCCGCTTATTATTGAAGATGAAGTAACAGTCGGACATCAAGTAACTTTACATAGCTGTACGATTCGTAAAAATGCCTTAATCGGTATGGGCTCAATAGTATTAGACGGAGCGGAGATTGGAGAGGGTGCATTCATTGGAGCGGGTAGTCTTGTACCTCCTGGCAAAGTCATTCCTCCGAATAGCTTAGCATTAGGTCGTCCAGCAAAGGTTGTACGAGAGTTAAATGCTGAAGATAAAGAAGATATGGAACGCATCGTACGTGAATACGCAGAAAAAGGTCAGTACTATAAATCTCTTCAAACACAAAATAAATAGCTTTTTCAACTAAATCGAAGCAGCTCCTCGTTTTCTTGGACAACCAAGCCATACATGGTTGCCGGATGATCTATTAATTTGGAGCTAATTTATTTCGGTAAAAATGTGAAAGGGGCTATTAGAACGCCGAGCCCCTTTCTATAGTACTTTAAAATAATTTTACAGCTACTGCATTACTTTAGCTAAATAATTTATAACCCAGCTTTTTCTTTTAATGCGTCAGCTTTGTCTGTTTGTTCCCAAGGTACATTTAAGTCAGTACGACCGAAGTGACCATATGCTGCAGTTTGTTTATAAATAGGGCGACGAAGGTTAAGCATTTTAATAATTCCAGCTGGACGTAAATCAAATAGCTCGCGTACCCAATTTACAATTTCACTTTCCTTCACTTTTCCTGTCCCAAATGTATCAACAGCAATAGAAACTGGCTGAGCAACACCAATTGCATAAGCTAATTGTACTTCAGCACGTTCTGCTAAGCCTGCTGCTACGATATTTTTTGCCACATAGCGTGCTGCATATGCCGCTGAACGGTCCACCTTAGTTGCGTCCTTACCAGAGAAAGCACCTCCGCCATGACGTGCATAGCCACCGTATGTATCAACGATGATTTTACGGCCAGTTAGACCAGCATCCCCTTTTGGACCACCTATTACGAAACGGCCAGTTGGGTTGATGAAATATTTAGTATCAGCATCTAGTAATTCACTTGGAACAACTGGGGCAATAACGAATTCTTTTAAATCTGCTTGAATTTGTTCAAGCGTCGCTTCTTCATCATGCTGTGTTGAAATAACAATCGTATCTACACGCACTGGTACATTGTTTTCATCATATTCAATCGTCACTTGCGTTTTTCCGTCTGGACGTAAATATGCTAGTTCACCAGATTTACGTGCTTCAGTTAAACGACGAGCCAATTTATGCGCTAAACTAATCGGTAATGGCATAAGCTCTGGTGTTTCGTTACATGCAAACCCGAACATTAAGCCTTGGTCACCTGCACCAATAGCCTCAATATCAGCGTCAGTCATAGAGCCTTCACGCGCCTCTAAAGCTTGATCAACACCCTGTGCAATATCAGGCGATTGTTCACCAATAGCAAGAAGCACTGCTAGGTTTTCAGCATCAAAGCCATATTTTCCTCGTGTATAACCGATTTCTGCTACAGTATCGCGGACAATACCTTTCATATCTACATAGGTAGAAGTAGTAATTTCTCCTGCTACTAATACTAAGCCTGTTGTTACTGTTGTTTCACACGCTACACGTGCATTTGGATCTTCTGCTAAAATAGCATCTAAAATGGCATCCGAGATTTGGTCACAAATTTTGTCTGGATGTCCTTCTGTTACACTCTCTGATGTAAACAGTCGACGGTTTGTCATTTGGTTTTCCTCCTATTACGCTTATAAATAGTATTTGCGAATTAATACGGTACTCATTACCCATGTCAAGCTCGCTCCTATGGATTGAACTCTCAAGCCGTTGCTGCTGTCGTTTCACTTTCGCACAAAAAAATAGCTGCTGCTTTTAACACGAGATTTCGAAAGATCCGTCATTATAATAAGGAAAGAACTACATATACTTACCTTTAGATTTGTTTTTAACAATAAAAAAATCCTTTTCTCACGCTTACTTAACATGAGGAAAGGAATAATGACTTCGTAACCTTTCACTCTTATCGTTCAAGGGGTTTCCCCTTGCATCAGGTTGGCACCAACGCATGTCGTGAAATAGTTCATGCAGGTTGCCGGGTTTCATAGGGCCTGACCCTCCACCAGCTCGGGATAAGAGTATCCGTTCAATATCTCATATTACGTAAAAGGTCGAACGTTGTCAAATATTTTTGCTGTATTATATAAAGGAAATAGGGAATTCGATGAGTTTCAATACTTTTTACACTTGGATTATGCTGTAAATTGAAGCAAAATAATCCCTACTCTCCACCTTATATCATGTGTTAACATATGTGTGACCCTTTAATCTTCATTCAGCAAGTATTTAGCGAAAGTGCAACGTCATCTACAAATGTCTTTTGTAGCGAAAACGAAGTTATTAGCTACAGAAGGCTGCCCTCTCTACATGTGGTGGATGAATATGGTTGTAGACCCCTTTTCAGTCGGTGACAAGCTCCAACTGATAAAAAAGACAGGTAAGAACCTCACATCCTGTGCGAACCTCATGTTGACCAAAAGCTTCCAAACGTAATTCAGCTGTGACGAAGATTATCTAATCAAATAGGGGAAAAAGCATTCTAAAAACGAATAAATTTACTTTTTGTCGTTTTCTTGAAAAGTATTAAAATCTCTAAAATAATTTCCGAATTAGTATAGATTATTTAAGCAATTGTGTTATACTATTTTTGAAAATAAGAAATTCTCCCTCAAACTCTAGGGAATACTATAAAAAAGGATGGTATTTAATCGATGAATTCAGTAGAAATTGCAAACGAACTGAAGGAATTATTAAGCGGCGGTAACATTAATGTTCAACTTTCAGTACCACAATTAGCTGAAAAAGCTACAGCTCGTGGTGAAGCTATGTTAACAGTAGATGGTGCAGTTCGTGCAGAAACTGGCAAATACACTGGTCGTTCACCTAAAGATAAATATACGGTAGAAGAAGAAAGCTCAAAAGATCAAATTGACTGGGGAAAAGTAAACCGACCAATTTCTTCTGAAGTGTTCGATAACTTATATGTAAAAGTAGTAAAATATTTAAAAGAACGTGACGAATTATTCGTATTCAAAGGCTTTGCTGGTGCTGACAAAGATTCGCAATTAAGCATCCAAGTAATCAATGAATATGCTTGGCACAACCTTTTCGCTCATCAATTATTTATCCGTCCAACTGAAGAAGAATTAGCTTCTCATGTTGCTGACTTCACAGTTATCTCAGCTCCTAACTTTAAAGCAGACCCTGCTGTTGATGGTACAGCTTCTGAAACATTCATCATTGTATCACTTGAAAAGAAAATTATCCTAATCGGTGGTACTGAATACGCTGGTGAAATCAAAAAATCTATTTTCGGTATTATGAACTACTTATTACCACAACAAGGCATCCTTTCAATGCACTGCTCATCAAACGTTGGTGAAGCTGGCGATGTTGCATTATTCTTTGGTTTATCTGGTACTGGTAAAACTACTTTATCTGCTGATCCTGACCGTAAGCTTATCGGTGACGATGAACACGGTTGGTCTGATAATGGTGTATTCAACATCGAGGGCGGTTGCTATGCAAAAACAATTAACCTTTCTGCTGAAAAAGAACCAGAAATCTACAACGCAATCCGCTTCGGTTCTGTTTTAGAAAACGTAGCTGTTGATCCAGAAACTCGAGTTTGTGACTATGATGATGGTTCATTAACAGAAAATACACGTGTAGCTTATCCAATTCAATACATTGAAAATATTGTTGATCCATCTGTTGCAGGTCACCCAAAAACAATCATCTTCTTAACAGCTGATGCATTTGGTGTATTACCTCCAATCAGTAAATTAACAAAAGAGCAAGCAATGTACCACTTCCTAAGCGGTTTCACATCTAAACTTGCTGGTACAGAACGTGGTGTAACAGAACCAGAACCAGTATTCTCAACTTGCTTCGGTTCTCCATTCCTTCCACTTCCAGCAACAGTTTATGCTGAAATGTTAGGTCAAAAAATTGACGAGCACGGTGCACAGGTATTCTTAGTGAACACTGGTTGGACTGGTGGAGAATATGGTACTGGTAGCCGTATGAAGCTTTCTTACACTCGTGCAATGGTACGTGCTGCAATTGACGGTAAATTAGCTAATGTTGAAACAATTCAAGATTCAGTATTCGGTTTAAACATTCCAACTTCTATTGAAGGTGTACCAACAGAAGTGCTTAATCCTCGTGATGCATGGGCAGACAAAGCTGCTTATGATAAAAAAGCTGCTGAACTTGCTGGACTGTTCAACGAAAACTTCAAGAAATTCTCAAATGTTTCTGAAGCTATCACTAATCTTGGTGGTCCATTAAAATAATTCATTAAGCAAAGGGAACGATTTAAAAGTCGTTCCCTTTTTTGTGTTGAAAAACTTTAATTTCAATAAAATTAAGGTGTCCTATTAAGGCTCCTCTGCACAACGAGGGGTTGATTTCCGTTCCGACTGGGCGCTTTCCTGGGGGCGTCCGATGAGCCGCTTCGCTTCGCTCCAGGGTCTCATCTGTGACGCTGATCCCCAAGGAGTCGCCCAGTCTTCACTCCAATCAACTATTTCACTTAGCAAATATTTTCTTACATGTTTCTCTTATTTATAGTGTGAAATCAATTTTTAGCAATAAATGGTTTTTACGCGAGATCGAGGTGGCAACAGCAGATGTTTTTGTACAAAAGCGGAATGTCAGCAAAGGGTTTTAGTCTGTGCGAAAGCGAAGCGACAGCAACAACAACAGTTGTACAATCACTTTCACTGTTATAAGTCTATTCTGATCGATTATGGTGAGTAGCATAACTTTCACTTTTAACATTAAATTAAATTTATAAAAGTTCTACTTTATTGCTGATTGGAGTGGAAGGCTACTCGACTCCCGTGGGAAAGCGAGACAGGCGAGACCCTGCACGGAGCGTAGCTCGACGCTCGCCCACAGGAAAGCGAGTAGCCTGGAACGGAAATCTCCCACCTTTAAAATGCCACAACAATCACAATGATTTACTTAACTATTTAATTTTTTCAACACTATAAAAGGAAACGATTAGAGTCGTTCCCTTTTTTATTTTCCCCTATTTTAGAAAAGTCTACTTTTCATATTGTTAACTTTGTGTATAATTCATAATAGTAGTTCTAGGGGGATACATATGAAAAGAAAATATAAAGTGATTATTACCATTGTCAGTCTTCTATTAGTATTGTTTGTTGGTGCTGGATTTTTTGCAGGGAATTATTTTTATAATCTAGCCTTAAATCCGAATACAGATAAATCAGCCGTGCTTAATGCGCCGCACAATTCTATTGCTGTTAGCCCTGAGGATGCTAAAGAAAAAGAAGAAAGTGAAAAGTGGTTTAAAGAGAATTTTGAGGACTCTTTTATACAGTCTTTCGATGATTTGAAATTACATGCCTATACGCTTAAAAATACAAACGAAACAAATAAATGGGCAATTGTTTTTCATGGATATTCATCTGATGGCTCACAAATGTCAAAGTCTGCTAAGCATTTTTATGATACAGGCTTCAATGTTATCATACCAGATGCAAGGGCTCATGGAAAAAGTGAGGGTGACTATATTGGGATGGGCTGGCATGATCGACTTGATGTAGTTTCATGGATTAATAATGTTATCAGTTCTGATAAAAATGCTGAAATTGTTTTGTATGGTGTTTCCATGGGAGGTGCTACAGTGATGATGGCCTCAGGAGAAGATCTACCTGACAATGTTAAGGCTATTATTGAGGATTGCGGTTATTCCTCAGTTTGGGGTGAATTCTCCTATCAATTGCAAGAAATCTTTAATTTACCCACCTTTCCTATTATGCACTTTTCTTCAATTGTTACGAAATTAAGAGCTGACTATACACTTGGTGAAGCTAATACTGTAGAGCAAGTAGCCAAATCGAAAACGCCGATGCTGTTCATTCATGGTAGTAATGATACATTTGTCCCTTCTGATATGCTAAATGAAGTATATGAGGCTGCCAATGTACCGAAAGAGAAATTTATAGTTGAAGGTGCTGGACATGGCGGTGCAGAAAGCGTTGCTGGTGACTCTTATTGGAAAACTATTAATAACTTTTTAGCAAAATATGTAGAGTAAGTATCCTTTTTTCTACCGTTCGGGTGCCTGTCAAAAAGCACCTGAACGTTTTTTTGAGTCAACCCGGGCAGTTTTACATCTGATCGTGCGATTTTTTGGTCTACCTGAGCACCTTTTCACTAAAAAAACTCCATGTTGCAAGAGGTAATCAAAATGGAGTTAATTCGCTAAATGAAGCATGCAACTCTCCTTTATCACACTAAATTATCAGAAATAAATGCTTTGAAAACCTTGAAGTATTTGAAAATCAATTTTATCTACTTTTGTCCTTTGAATTATAAAATCTAATCCTGCTTTTGTATTATCTGCAAATTTAGGCATTGCTTCAAGAGCATCGGTTAATGGTTTGGTGAAGTTGTCCCAATGTATTGGAATAATGAGTTTCGGTTGTATTTTCCGCACAGTTTGTTCATAATACATATTTTGAAAATTTTCATCCTGAGCTCCTAATACTCCTATTCCTAAAAATAAAACATCAGCTCGAATATCATCTAATGCCCCTTCTATATAGTTAGCACTTGGTTTAACAAAGAATTTTTTATTATGATGCGTAATCAAGAAATCGTATGAAGAATCTTCATGATAATTTAAGGCTATAGCTGGTTGTTTAAGTGGCTCGTTTATTTTTTCCCCTTCGTCAAAAGTTGGTGAATGTTTTGACTGAAGGACCGTGACAGTAAAATCACCCAACTGCATAGTTTTGTTTACTTCGTATACAGACATCTGATCCACATTTATACCTTCACCAAGCCCTATGTTAATCGCTGATTCTGAACCATATACATGCGTACCAATTTGTTTAGCGATATAAGCTAAATCTAACGCATGATCATAATGTGTATGAGCTATAAACAACCCTCGAAGTTTATTATGATCAATGCCTATTTTATGAAAGACATTATTTACAGCATCTGCATCTGTTTTCACAGTACTGAGGGGCAACATTTTTAATAAGGGCGGCCTAGAAATAAAACCATCAATCATTAATTGTGTGTTGCCATCATCAAATAATAAAGATGATGTTCCTAAAAATGTAACCTTTACCTCATCTTGAATTAATGTTTTTTGCGTTGTTTTCGGAGCATAGTATTCCTTATATTGCTGAATATCTGCTGAAGGTGCTAAAAACTGATAATAAACAAAAATGGAAGCGATTATTATCAATACTAATCCTACAATAATAATCTTAAGTCTTTTACTTATTATGTATTTCAAAGAATACTCTCCTCTCAAAACATAATATTTTATTGACGTTTCATCCATTCGCAAAGTGCATGTACTGTTTCTCTATTTTTAGTCGGTGGATACTGATGAGCATAGCGAAGATCATACCATGTCTCATATGTTTTATTGGCATCCTTTAAATAAAATTCTAATTGTCTTGCATGTTCAATATCTACATTTTCATCACGGTAGCCATGAATAATAAGTACTGGAGCTGTAATGTTCTCTATCTCAAATAAAGGTGTTCGAGCATCATAAGCCTCTGGTACACGATTCGGCGTCCCTCCAATAACACGCTTCATCATTCGGCGCATATCTGGCCGCTCCCAATATGTAGCTGTTGCATCAGATACTCCTGCCCATGTCACAACGGATGTAATATCTCTACGTAATATTGCAGTCCAAAGTGCCATAATACCACCACGTGAAAAGCCATAGATATGAATATTATCATTACAAAACTGTTTTAGCACGTCTACTGCGTATACAGCATCATAACGATCCGCTCCTGCAAACTCATCTCGACCTTCTCCACCTCGATTGCCACGATAATATGGGGCAAAAACGATAAAGCCTTGCGCAGCAAACTGTGCCACACGCGAAGGTCTAACCATACCAATGCTTTGCATGCCTCCACGTAAATATAAAAAGCCATCATATGTACCTTCTGCCTTAGGCTCTGCTAATAATCCCTTCACACGTAGACCCTGTGACATATAAGTAATCTCTGTTAAACGAATAGCTGGATTCGGTGAAGGATAAGCACGTTTTTCAACGATCTCCCCATTGGTCATACTGTTTCAACTCCTCCAGCATTTTCTGCATTCCTTCATCCTTCATATGAAAGCTTAAATTTGGATGATTTGCAAATTCTTCATCCGATAGCCAAGTCATCCCTGACGTTTCTAAATCAAAATCGATGTCCTCCTGCCCTGCAAACTGTGCAGTAAAGACCGTTTTACAAAATAAGATATCATCATGAACGGCATATTCTGCAAACCATTTAAGATTTTTTACATGAACACCGGTCTCCTCAAATACTTCCCTAATTGCCGCTTGCTCCAATGTTTCTCCAGGTTCTTGCTTTCCACCTGGAACTTCAACACCACGGCGTTTATGAATTGTACATAACCACTTATTTTCATGTTTTAAAAAAACGAGTACATGCTTAGGCTCAACCTCAAACTCACCTCTTGAAAAGCTTAAATCCACTCGTAAACCATTTAAATCTGTAAATGAGAACATGCTCTTCAACTCCTTTTTATATTGCTAAAGCCTTATTTTATACACTAAGTAGAATCTTTTTTTGGAAAATAACAGAATTCATTTGGCATTTATAATAATGATCTTTTATTTTACTATAGTGTAATTATGTAGCTATAATCAACAAATAAAATCACTAATATTCAACTCCGATATGTACAAAGAATGTCTTACGAGCAATTTTCATGTTAAAGGTCATATTCGCACTTTTACCGCTAGCTATGGTTTTGATTTAGCTTTTCTCCACCGCTAGCTGCTAGTCCTCAAAATGTGAGCTCATCTCTTATGACAATGGTTAATCCATCAAGAGTTGCCCTTAACCGTTCAGTTTGCCAAATTAGTGGGTGGAAAATAACCTTCATAAATTGGTACTCTTTAAATTTTAAAAATTGAAATTGCGATAATAGTAGTTTTCAATATTAGCTTTCATTAACGTCTCTTTAACGAAAAAAGCGTGCTTCAAAATTTTTGAAGTCACGCTCTGTTTTTGACTATATAACTTGTTTACCATCGAAATAAACAATTGGGTTTTTAACAACACAATCAATATGGACATCTGCCGCATTTGTACCACCAAAAGGCGCATTACTGCCAAATGCAATATGAATGGTGCCATAGACCTTTTCATCTTCAAGTACATTCCCACATAAAATAGCACTTTTGTTTGCACCGATACCAAATTCTGCAATAATACGACCGTTGTCCTCACCTAATAATTCAAGTAATCGTGGACCATCTGGACCTATTGCTTCTTCTAGTCGGCCATTACGAACCTTTAACAATAATGGTTCCTTTAGTACCCCAATGTTGGCAATTGAACCATCGACCAAAATTTCACCATTTGCAGATGTTTCAATAGGAGCAATGTATGACTCTCCCGACGGTATATTACCGTAGTCTCCTGGATTACGGACAATACCTGTTGAACGAATACCTAAACGATTTTTTATGCTAAACGTTAGCTCATGTCCATCTTTTACAATCCGTACATTTTTTGCAGGATCAAGTAGGTTAACATATTTTTCCACAAGGACTTCTATTTCACGTGCATCAGCATGAAGTGCACCTTGTTCAAGCATTGCTAATGTAACTCCTGGCATTGTCGCAACTCGTCCACCGTTTTCACATGCCTTTTTACGAGCCATTGTATGTGTTAGAGAATGGGAGGTAATGCACAGTGTCACATCTACATTGGACATTAACGATGATATAGCGTTAATTGGCTCCTGTCCGGATTTCATCAATATTGGCATCACAACTAACATCGTGTTTTCCGTAATGTTTAATCCAGCTTCATGAAAAATTTTTGCGATATCTTGTTTATGAACATCTGTTAGAATGACAAGTGTTTCTGATGATTGAATATTTAAATTACCTTTTAAGATATTCAGTGCAATCTCATGTAAATGTTGCATATCATTACTCCTTAATTGAAATTCAAATGATATCTACGAATAATATCTTCAATTTCATTTTTTGCTTCTGTTAATGGTTCCAATACTTCTGAAATACGTTGTTCTGTGAAACGATAGGTAGGGCCTGATACAGTAACTGAAGCTACTACCTGTTCTTCACTATTAAATATAGGCATTGCAAGTGCGAGTACGTCCGCCGTATATTCACTTTTACTTACTGCATAACCACATTCTCGAATCTTTTCGAGCTCATCCTGAATTTCATTCGCATCTGTCATCGTATTATTGGTATAGGCGATTAAAGGCTCGTCAATAACTTTTGAAATTTGCTCTTCACTTAAGAAAGCAAGCATCGAACGATAGGAGGCACCTACATAAAGAGGAGTTCTACTTCCTCTTGAAACTGAAAATTTTACCTTATTTACAGGCTCTGCTTTCAGCAATGTTAACGCTTCCAGCCCATTTAAAACTGTAAAAACAGCTGTTTCACCTGTTGTATCTTTTAATTTTTCAAGAATTGGCATACAAAGCTGGTCAATGTTTAGCGAATCATACATATTCATCCCAATTTCCCATATAGCAATTCCAAGAGAGTATTTTTTAGTAATAGGATCTTTTGTAATAAATCCGTTATTCTCAAATGTCTCAAGTATTCGATATAAATTTGTATGATTCATATTCATTGCCGTTGCTAGCTCACGCCCACCCCATGAGGGCTTTTCCTTTGTAAACATCTTTAAAACAGCAATCGATAAATTTAAAGTTTTTAGCATCTCTCTCATCCTTTTGATCTATTTATCCCGCATTAACAGGCAGAAATTTATCTGTGCGAAAGCGAAGCGACAGCAACAAATGTTTTCTGTGCGAAAGCGAAGCGACAGCAACAAGACTCCCACCTCAACATTCAGAGAAAGCAAAGAAGTTAGGTAGGAGATGAACTGCCAGCAAAGGCCTGATTGGTGAAGACTAATAATCAGTGGGGATGTAGAAAACCCCCACTGATTAAAGTTTCACTTTATCTCGTACAAACGGTTGCATATTACTTTTACTTCAAAAAGGGGGAATAATTGAAGTGGTAAAATATTAAGCAACCGCAAGTACCAGGTCCATTTAACTTTAATCAGTGGAGGATGAAGAGGAGGCTAAGAACACTGCCGTCCTGTGCGTCATCCCCCACCGATTAAAGCTTCACATAATCAAAAGCAAGAGAGTAGCATTCTCTTACTTTTGATATAGGAAATCAATTACAGCAGTAATATACACTTTTGCGCAGCGTACGATATCCTCAACACGTACTTTTTCGTTATAGCCATGAATACTTGGTAAATAAGCTGGACCATATTGCAGCACGGGAATATCATATTGTCTGAAATGACGAGCGTCGCTACTTGCCCATTGCATAACGCCATACGCCTCTTTTCCCGTAACAAATGAAATATTTTCAACAATTGATTTACATACTGGATTTTCCGCTGGGGTGTAGTTTGCCACACTTTTAAATCCAAAACGTTTTATCAAATAGTCAATATTCAATGCATCCAATTTATTTTTCAAAATTTCAGATACTTCTTCTTGAGTAATACCGAATGGTAGGCGGCAATCTACCTGAACCTTACAATAATCTGGAATAACGTTGGACTTCGTACCTCCCTCAATTGTACCAATATTTACAGTAATTTTCTCTAGAACTTCTTGATATTTCAAGCGATCTTTTTCAACTTCACGCATATATTTTTTTGATACTTCAATAAGAGGCTGTACTTCTTCAGGAATATTAATAGTAAGATCCCATAATGTACGAATTTCATTGATAGCACGAATAGCATCTACAATGGCGTTTTTCCCGGCTAATGGTGACAAGCTTCCATGTCCTGGTTCCCCACGCACTTCTAATTCAAACCAATATGAACCTTTTTGACCAATTGTAGGATTTAAAGGTGAAGAAGGCTCTGCAATTAAACAGCCATCCCCCTTTATTAAACCACGCTCTAAAAGCCAAGGAACCCCATACTCGCCACCAGTCTCTTCATCTGGCACAATCGCTAATGTTAGCTTTCCAGGTAATTCAATATTTAATTTTTTCAGCATTTTTGTTGCAAAAATAATACCTGCTAAACCTGCCTTCATGTCACTTGCCCCACGGCCAAGCATCCAGCCATCCTTCACTTCCCCAGAAAAAGGATTAAAATCCCATTTTGAAAGATCTCCAACCGGAACAACATCTGTATGTCCACAATAGACTAACTCCTTACCCCCATCATTACCAATAGAAGCTACTAAGTTAAACATATTATCTGCAGATTCATATTTTTCATATGGAATGTTCACTTCATTTAAATAATTTTCTATAAAATTTGTAATTTCAGTTGTATCTCCGGGGGGATTGACACTTGGTATTTGAATTAATTTAGAACAAAATTCAATTAATTCATTCTTGTTATTTTCAACTTCATTGATTAATCGCAGTTTGAGCTCTTGAAAATCATTCATGTGCGCGTACCTCATTTCCTTTTGTTTGTAAATGATTCATGCTACCATATAGCTTTTCAATGAGGGTGAATTGCTTTTCATCATAGAAAGAGCATTTATTGGCACCA
Organism: Lysinibacillus sp. FJAT-14222; assembly: GCF_001278875.1. Lineage (NCBI taxonomy): Bacteria > Bacillati > Bacillota > Bacilli > Caryophanales > Bacillaceae > Lysinibacillus > Lysinibacillus sp. FJAT-14222. The sequence goes on from NZ_LIYL01000007.1 coordinate 47,073, forward strand.
TAAGTTTTAGCTACTTCTAACACGAAACGAGCTACATTCTCTACATCTGTAACATGAGTTGCACCTGTTGCACAGCCTGCAACTACTGATTCTGTAGTAATGGCAACACCTACCACTGGGCTTGATGTAGCAACTGCTGGTTGTAAAATACTATTTATATGGAATAAGCCATTTCCATATGGTGTAATATCCTGTGTTGTAATGGGCATTACTACTGGTGAAATTCCTGCTGATTGGGTGTAAACATGTAATAAATCATCACTAATTTTTAAAATATAGCCCTCTTTGACAGTAGGTGTAATAGCAAATCCTTTATGGTTACAAACTTGATTGCCCTTCGTTGTATCGATGGATAAAATGGCATCCATTTCTGCATCTACCTCGTTCTCATTCATGACACTAATATCGACTGGTGAGTTCATGAACGGCACTGGCTTATGTGGTAAAGTTGGTGCTGTTGGACAAATATGCGTTGTGAAAATAACATCTCCTACAAATCGATCACCCTTTAATACCATATCTATAGCTTTTGCTGCACTTGCCATACATGCTAACGCACCATCACCATCGGACACAAAACCTGTCATTTCTGGACGTGCACCAATTCCACCTAAACGTCCAATAATGCCTAAAGTTGGCGCACTCCCTCCGGATGATTTACCGTTCTTTCCTTTAACAAGAACCTTTACAAAATCAGTAGAACCTTTTTCACCTGTAATCGTTTTTACAGTAACATCCGCTGACGGATCAATATTGTGTAAGTAATCTTTGACAACTTCCCCATTCACATAAACACTATCCATTACCTCGTATAATTCAATGACATGTTTTAATGACATAATAATTGCGCTCCTTTTTTAATCAATAATGCCTCGCTCTCACAGGCACTCATTTTGATAGCACTTAGTAAACATCAAGTGATTTGGATTTTTAACCCATGCTTCAAAATTCTGTCTAAGGCTTTTACTGTAATGTTGATCACTTAGGCATTGCCAAAGTTAATTTCTCATCTAACTGTAGTTATCGTTTACCCAGCCATAAGTTACGTTAAGTAGTTGGGACTTCCTCCCGAATTGAGTTAAATAAATGACAGGATACTTGATGTGTTACAGTAACCGAATCGAGTATAGGCTGAACTTGTGAACATTTTTCCGTTGCAAATCGGCAACGTTTATGAAATGCGCAGCCACTCGGTGGGTTAACTGGACTCGGAACGTCCCCAGATAAAATAATGCGTTCCTTCGTATCAAACGGATTTTCTTTAGGAATTGCCGATAATAAAGCTTGCGTATATGGATGCTGAGGATTCTCGTATATTTCTTCATACGTACCAATCTCTACGATTTTTCCTAAATACATGACCGCAATACGATCACACATATAATTCACAACATTTAAATCGTGTGAAATGAAAATATATGTTAAACCGAATTCCTTCTGTAAATCTTTCAATAAATTAATAACCTGGGCTTGAACAGATACATCGAGTGCTGAAACTGGTTCATCGCATATGACAATATCTGGGTTTAACGCAAGCGCACGAGCAATGTTAATACGTTGTCTTTGTCCACCAGAAAATTCATGTGGATAGCGCTTTGCATGATAGGCACTTAAGCCAACTGTTTCAAGTAAGTCTACGACACGTTTTTTGCGTGATGCATCGTCACCAATGCCGTGAATCACTAGTGGCTCAGCAATTAAGTATTCAATCGTTTTTCGTGGATCGAGTGAAGCATACGGATTTTGAAATACCATTTGTATCGATTTACGCGCTGAGCGAATATCTGTTGTACTTACACTTGCTAAATCGATTCCGTTAAACTCTACTTTTCCTTCTGTCGGTGTAATTAATTGATTGATTAAACGTGCGACAGTCGATTTACCACATCCAGATTCACCAACAATGCCTAGTGTTTCACCTTTATATAATTCAAAGCTTACACCGTCTACTGCTTTTACAAATTGTGTTGTCTTTTTAAAAGGAATAGAACTTTTAATAGGAAAATGCTTTTTTAAATTACTCACTTTTAGTATTAGCTCTTTATTGTGCTGCATTAAAAATTCCCTCCTTACGTTCTACAATTTGTTCTTTCGATTGCAGATGGCAAGCCACAAAATGATTGTCTTGAACCTCCACTAATTTAGGTTCTTTACTACGGCAAATATCTGTTGCCAAAGGACAGCGAGAAGAGAAATGGCAGCCACTATGCGGCATCGATAAATCTGGTGGACTTCCTGGAATCGCCGGTAGCCTGTCATGCTCTTGAGTGCCCATCGTAATTTGTGACTCAAGTAACCCCCATGTGTAAGGATGCAATGCATTTTCATAAAGTTGTCTAGTTGTAGTGGATTCTACAATTCGTCCTGCATACATGACATTTACTTTGTCACAAAGCTCCCATACAACACCTAAATCGTGTGTAATCATAATGATGGCAGTATCGTGCTCCAGCTGTAGTTTTTTCATTAAATCTAGAATTTGTGCCTGTACCGTTACATCCAGCGCTGTAGTAGGTTCATCTGCTATAAGCAGCTTTGGATTACATGCTAATGCAATGGCAATCATGACACGCTGTCTCATTCCACCTGAAAATTCGTGTGGATACATTTTCAAACGTTTTTCAGGCTCTGGAATACCTACCATTTTTAGCATGTCAACAGCTTTCACACTTGCTTCTTTCTTTGATAAATTTTCATGAGCACATATTACTTCAATAATCTGATTACCTACTGTTAAGACTGGATTTAAACTTGTAATAGGATCCTGGAAAATCATCGACATTTCATTACCTCGTACATTGCGCATTTCCTTTTCCGATATCCCTAGTAAGTCACACCCATTAAAATGAATTTTCCCATTAGTAATTTTTCCTGGCGGAGATGGGATTAAACGCATTAATGCTGTAGCTGTAACACTTTTGCCCGAACCTGATTCTCCAACAATTCCAAGTGTTTCCTTCTTATTTAATTGTAAATTTACGCCATTTACAGCTTTCATCGTCGAACCACCACTCTTAAATTCAACTGTTAAATTTTCTACATCTAGTAAACGTTCAGTCATGACTCCCCCCCTTCCATATCAAACTTTCATTTTCGGATCTAGTGCATCACGTAATCCATCGCCTAAAAGGTTAATGCCAAGTACAGTTAATAAAATACAAATTCCTGAGAATGTCGCCATTTGAGGATTTAACACTAGAAAATCTTTTCCATCTTTCAAAATACTTCCCCATGAAGCTGTAGGAGGTTGGATTCCTAATCCTAAAAAGCTCAGTGCTGCCTCAGATATAATTGCCCCAGCAGTACTCATCGTGCCGTAAACAATTAAAGGCGCCAGACAGTTTGGTAAAATATGACTAAAAATAATACGTGTATGTGTAGCACCTAATGAATGCGTTACCTCAATAAACTCTTCCTCTTTCACACTTAATACTTGTCCTCGAACAAGTCGTGCAAACCCTGGTATATTGGCAATACCAATGGCCACAATAACATTCACTAAACCTTGACCTAGCACTGTCATTAAAGTGATTGCTAATAAAATGAATGGGAAAGCAAACAGACCATCCATTGTGCGCATGATGACAGAGTCTAAACGACCTCCAAAATAACCTGCAACTAATCCAAGTAATGTGCCAAATACTGCTCCAAACAGCACCGCAGCAATACCAACAACCATTGAAATTTGCGTACCATAAACTAAACGGCTAAACAAATCACGACCATAATTATCTGTACCGAGTAAATGCCCCTCTGTATTCATCGGTAAAAATGATTTTCCAACAGTCATTTCATTCGGCGAATGGGTTGCAATTAACGGAGCAAAAATGGCTACAATCGTCATCATTGCAACTATTATTAAACCGATTGTCGCCAATTTGTTTTTTAACAACTTTCGTAGCAATGTATTTTTCTTTTGATTGTCATTTACAATTGCTTGAACCATATTTACTTTTTCCTCCCATCTGATTCTAGATTTACTTTTGGATTTACAACTTTATATAAAACATCAACAACTAAGTTAATAAGTACAAAGATGAAAGCAATAAAAATTACTGTTCCTTGTACAACTACAAAATCACGCTTATCAATAGCATCTACAATAAGTCGTCCCATACCTGGCCAACTAAATATAGTTTCGGTTAGTACGGCACCACCGAGTAAATTTGAAATTTGCATCCCTAGTACAGTTAAAATTGGTGTTAAAGCATTTTTAAATGCATGCTTACCGATAACTAAATATTCTTTAATTCCTTTCGAACGTGCGGTTTTAATGTAATCTTGCGAAATAACCTCAAGCATACTTGAACGTGTAATACGTGCAAATGTCGCCATCGGAATAGTAGCTAAAGCAAATGCTGGCAAGATTAAATGTTTCATAAATTCCCAAAGTCCATCATCTAAATTACCCATCCCCGTAGCTGGTAGCCATCCGAGGTTGACACTAAAGAATAGAACTAACATAATCCCTAACCAAAAGATTGGCATAGAAACACCAACTAAAGATACGAGCATTACTGCATAATCAATCATTGTATTTTGTTTTCTTGCTGCTAATATTCCAGCTGGAATCCCAATGACTACTGCAATTAGTAGCGCTGCCAAAGCTAATATCACTGTATTAGGAAATCTTTCTACAATGAGCCCAATGACAGATTCACTATAAGAATAGGAATATCCTAAATTAAGCTGCGCTAAGTCTGCTACATAGGAAATAAATTGTGAAGGGAGCGATTTATTTAAACCTAACGTTTCTCTTAAATTCTCTACATCTTCCACACTGGCTTGGGGTCCAAGCATTACAGACGCTGGATCACCAGGTATCATCCTAGTAATAATAAAAACAATGATTCCTACTACTAGGAGTGTGGGAATGAGGTTAAACAACCTCTTTACAATAAATGAGCCCATTATTCCAAGACCTCCTTTTCATTATTTGAAACAGTGATTCATATTGTGAATAATCAAATAGTACACCTCACTAACTTTGTTTGTAAATACTTTTTTCAGAATTTTTATAATTTTATATTTACTTTTGGTTTACATTTGTGCTACTTTTATGTCGAACCTATATTTCGAATCAATGGTTCATATTGTGAAACAACAAACAAGGAGGCTAGCAAGTATGAAGCGAATAAATGTAAAAAGATTCTTACTACTATTGTTATTAACTTTAATAATTGGTGTATTAGCTGCTTGCGGTGGCGGTAAATCAAATAATGGGAGTTCATCTGGAGAAAAAGATGGAGAAGCTACATCTGGTGGGACATTAAATGTCGGACTTTCCGCAAATGCAAAAACATTTGACCCTATAAAATACACAGGGGTTTATGAATCACAAGTAATGCGCCAAATGGCTGACACTTTAGTTGTTTACAACAAAGATTTATCGGATATCATTCCTTCATTAGCAACGGAATGGAAAGTATCTGATGATATGTTAGTCTATACATTTAAGTTACGTGAAGGCGTTAAATTCCAAAAAGGTCAATACCAAGATGGCCGTGAAATGACTGCTGAAGATGTGAAGTATTCATTAGAGCGTTCTGCAAAAGAATCTGCCATGAATCGTTTAAGCGGTGTAACAGAAGTAAAAATAATTTCCGATCATGAGGTTGAAATTCATTTAGCATCTCCGAATGCCGCTTTACTAGCCATGCTAACGGATGCAGGTAATGTCATTATTCCAAAAGAAGAAGTTGAAGGCTGGGGAGATAATTTCTCTGAGCATTTCATAGGGACAGGTCCTTTCCAATTAACTGAATGGAAAAAAGACCAAGAAGTCAAACTAGTGCGTAATGAAAACTACTGGGGTGAAAAACCTCACATTGATAACTTAACAATGAAATTTATCTCTGATCAAAACATGATGACAAATGCATTACGTTCTGGCGATATTGATATCGCTATGGATGTAAAAGGTCAAAACCGTGAAATTATTAGTCAAGATAGTAATTTAGAGCTTTTAACAAATCCAGGTTTATCAATTGTCTATCTTGATCTGAACAACAAGGTAGGCCCAACAGCCGATAAGCGAGTGCGTGAGGCTATCTATAAAGCAACTAATGTAGAGGAAATTATCTCTGGTGTTAACCAATGGGGTGGCGGTGATGTTTCTTATTTACCTCTACCACCAGGCTCATGGGGTTATGATAAGTCTTTAACGGAATTAGTACCAACTTACAATCCTGAGGAAGCGAAAAAAATATTAGCTGAAGCTGGATATCCTGATGGTTTCAAAACTGAAATTTATGTATCACAGGCACGTGTACCTTATGCAACTATTTTCCAAAGTCAATTAAAGAAAAACTTAAACATTGACGTTGAAATTAAAGTTCTTGAGTGGGGAACTTACAGTGACACAGTAGCTAAAGGGAAAGCACCAATGAATATTGGTGGTTGGACTTGGTATCCGGATCCATACTTCTTCCTATATCAATTGTTCCACACAAATCAAATTGGCGCTTTAGGTAATGGTAAAGGCTATAGCAATCAAGAAGTTGATAAATTATTAGAACGGGCTGTATCTGAAACAGTTGTTCAAGAAGAACGTGCAAAACTATATCAAGAAGCTTTAAAACTTATTTTAGCTGATGTTCCACGAATTGAATTAGAGGCAACACAAACAGTGGCTGGTATTAACAAAAAGGTAAAAGGCTTTGAGGTTTCTGCAGATAACTCCCTACAAATCGTACATCCAAACGGCACAAACGTTTCAATTTCTAAATAACTTAGCAAGAAAAGTGGAGATGCAGATCTCCGCTTTTCTATTCATATGGAGGGAATTTAACGATGACTCGTTATATAAATGGACTCGTTTTCAATTCTGAGACTCGTAGTTTTGAAAAAAGCAATTTTCAAGTACATGGACAATATTTCAAACAATCGAATACCTTTGAAACAAAAATCGATTTAGATGGTTATTACATCACTCCCGGCTTTATCGACAGCTGCTCACAAATTGGACTAGCTGAAATTGGTATTCGCTGGGAGGGTGATGATAGTTTTGAGTTTGAATCAAATATACAATATTCAGTCGTAGATGGAATATATCCGTTTGATACCGCATTTAAAAAAGCAATTTCACATGGCGTCACTTCATCTCATATTGTTCCCTCTCCTAAAAGTTTGATTGGCGCGAAAACAGCAATTATACATCACACCCATACAACTGTTGATGAGATGGTAATAAAACAAGGTGTCGCCTACTCCTTTTCAATTGGTCAAAATGCCAAAAGTACGTTTTTTGCCGAGAAGAAAAAGCCATTGACTCGTATGGGTATTGCTAAGATTATGAGAGAAACACTCCAACAAATTAAAGAGCAGGAGCCTCTAATTCGAAAAATTGTGGTACGAGCACATAAAGCTGTCGATATCGAACTAATTGTCCGCCTACAGCAAGAATTCGAATTTGATTTCCATATCATCCATGGCACTGAAATCCCGCTTCTAGAGGATCCATCATTGAATACAGTTATTGCAGGCCCTACATTCCGTCATATTGAGCATAACGAAATGATGGCACTGTCACCCAAATTATATAAGCAGTTTGCAGCAAATAGCATTCCATTTGTATTGTGCACAGATCATCCCATAAGTAATGCAACTCATCTAGCACTTGAAGCCTGTTTAGCGGTTCGTGAAGGATTATTACGTCAGGATATGGTTTATGCGTTAACGACTGGTGCAGCAACTTTCCTTGGAATAGAACATATAACAGGTTCCATTAAAGATGGTTTACTAGCTGATTTTGTTGTCTGGAATAAGCATCCTTTAGATTTAGATGCAAAAGTTGTTGCCACTTTTATTAAGGGTAAAAAAGTATACGCATGGGAAGAGGAAATGACAAAATGATTATTTATCATCATGCAAAATTTATAGCAGTAAATGAACAGAATGATATCTTTGAACAGCTATGGATAGAAGATGGTCGAATTGACTATGTAGGGCCTGCTAGAGAGATCCCTGACAATGCTGAAGTAGTTGATTTACATGGAGCATTTGTGACACCAGGTTTAATTGATATTCATGCACATGTTGGTACGTGGGCAGAGGTTACTGAGGATATTAATGATGCCAATGAATATAGCGAACCGTTCACCCCCCTCATGCACGCTTTGGACAGTGTAGATATTCGTCACTTTTCTTTTCAGCATGCTCTTGAAGGTGGCGTAACTACCGTTCAAACGGGGCCAGGAAGTGCCAATGTCATCGGCGGGATTTGGAGCATATTAAAAACTGCGGGTCCTACACTTTCTTCAAGACTACTAGTTGAGCGTAGTGGCTTAAAGGGCGCTTTAGGTGAAAATCCTAAAAATGTTTTTGGCAATCAATATAAGCGTAAGCCTATGACACGTATGGCAATTGCTCAATTATTACGCGATGGCTTCCAACGTGCCGCTCGTCTAAGTAAAGAAGAAAAAACAGAGCATGTAAAACATAATTTAGAGTTACGTCCATTTATCGAGGTGCTACAAGGCGAAATGCCACTGCGTCTTCACTGTCACCGAGCAGATGATATTATGACTGCGATTCGTATTGCAAAAGAATTTAATGTACAGCTACATTTAGAGCACTGTACGGAAGGACATATGATTGTTGATGCTGTGAAAGCTAGTGGATTTAATACAACTATTGGGCCCTATATGCTGACACCATCAAAATATGAAACTCGTAATTCAACACCAGCAATCGCAAAAATTTTTAAAGAACACCATATTCCATTTGCTATTATGACTGACCATCCATTTGTACCAATTCAATATTTAAAGTATTGTGCTTCTGAGGCAATTCGATATGGATTAGATGAAGAAACAGCATTAAGAAGTATCACCATTAATGCCGCTAAACTTGTACAGCTCGATCATCGAATCGGCTCTCTTGAGGAAGGCAAAGATGCAGATTTCGTAGTTTGGTCTCATCCTATTTTTGAAACAGAAGCGAAAGTGCTACAAACCTATGTGAATGGTAAAAAACATTATGAAGCGGAGTGAAAAAAATTGGTGGAATCAAAAATCGCAATCGTCACAATTGGTCAAGCACCTCGCAAGGACATGGCCGCGGATATCAAACAATTAGAAAATGCTGGTTTACATGTCACAGAATTTGGTGTACTTGATTTACTGACGTCTTCAGAAATTGCAGCACTTGCTCCAACCAGTGAAGATTCAGATGTTTTAGTAACTCTTCTCGCAAATGGTGAGCAGATACAGCTAAGTAAAAAAAAGCTGATGCCTTTTATTCAGAAACGAATTTATGAACTTAAGGAATTTACTTGGGTTTTACTTATGTGCACAGGCGATTTTACTAACACATTATCTGGCAAAAATCTATTACTTCCTGACCGCATGATGACCTATTTAGTAAGAGGCATGAATGCTGATTTAACGCTCGGTTTGATTGGACCTGAGCCCGAGCAGCAAATTAGCGTTGCTGAGAAATGGCAAAAGTCACGATTTAATGTAACATTTGAGGCTAGTTCTCCTTATCGTTTTAACGAACAAGATTTATTGGCAAAGGCTAAGTCATTAGAAATACGCGGTGCCGAATTACTTATATTAGATTGTATGGGTTACTCTACTGCCATGAAAAATGTGATTAAAAACAAGCTTAGTATTCCTGTCATAGTACCACGAGAAGCTGTCTTTACTATTTTAAAAGCTATTTGTTAAAAGCAAAGGAGGGTCACTGAATTTTTTCAGTGACCCTCTACTTTTAGACACGTTTGTTGAAGTAAGGAAGCTGTTCCACAAATGCCTTTGTATCCGCATCCCCATATTCATGGACAAGTGCATAGATTTTTTTTAATCGCAAATCAATTTCATCATTTTCTCTATCAAGATGATATTGTATATATGGCAATTGTGCACGCCATGCATTCGAAATTTCTAACAGCTGCATTTGCTGAAAAATCTTTTCAAAGACGTCTAATGCTTGGCGATCTATATTGAGTTCAAAGTTCCACGGACCTGCATATGGATTTGTATAATACGTTCTATTGGCAAGTGAAAAATATACACGCTGACGCTCCATCTCTACAAAACACTCCTTTTTCCATAGTATGGAGGTAAAAGTGTTGTTTTATTCGCTGGAATGTCAAACTTCCTTCACAACTAAGTGAGATTATCTAATTTATAATAGATATGATGAACAAGGAACGGAGTGAATGCCATGAGTTTAATCACGCTTTTAGTTGTAGCAGCGATCATCGTTATTTTAGTAACGGTCGCGACTATTTTCAGTGTCAATCGTGCGTATGCTTTTAAACATACAGTTGATGACAAACCTAAGCAAAGCTTTCATCAAAATGATGACTAGTTCAATTTGTACATTTTTCACAGAGATTCTTTTATAATATTATTAACAAATAGAATTTGGAGTGAACGCAATGGGAGTACCATTACCAATAATAATTATGATTGCCATGATGATGCTAATGTTTGGCGTTTCTGTCATTGTCCTCTTGAAGAAAAAAGGCAATTTCTTTACACAGACTATCGATGCTAAGCCTGAGCAGGTCAACCCTCAACAAAAGGATAAACAAATATGAAATATCCCTTTATTTGGCTCATTAAGTTTTACAGAAAATTTATTTCACCGATGACGCCACCATCCTGTCGCTTCTATCCTACATGCTCGTCATATGGACTTGAAGCTTTTCAAAAGCACGGTGCAATTAAAGGGTTAATTTTAACCATTACGCGTGTATCTAAATGTCAGCCATTCCATCCTGGTGGCTTTGACCCTGTGCCTGAAAAATGGCCTTCGAAAAAGAATTAATTTTCGAAGGTCATTTTTTCTTGTACTTTTTATAAATGTGCGTTATTATAGAAACTGTTCTAAAAATTAAATCGTAACGATTACTATTTGAAAGAGGTATACTATAAGATGAAAAAAGTATTTTTGTTATTTTTAGTTGCAGTTCTTGCCCTATTCACTGCTGCCTGTGGGGATAAATCATCAACATCCAAACAGACAGAGACAAAGGATAAATTATCAATTTATACAACTGTCTATCCATTAAGTTATTTTGCACAACGAATTGGTGGCGATTTTGTAGAGGTTTCTTCTATTTACCCTGCTGGCGCCAATGAACACACATTTGAGCCAACACAAAAGGATATGATGAATTTAGCAGATGCTAATATATTTTTCTATATTGGCTTAGGGCTAGAAGGCTTTGTTGAAAATGCCAAAAAAACTCTAGCCAAAGAAGATGTAACAATGGTTGCAACAGCAGATCAAGTTTCAGATGAACAATTAGCTGTGAGCACTGGTCACACACATGATGATGAAGAAGAAGCACATCATGATCATGAACATGCTACAACTGAAGAAGAGCATAGCCACTCTGAAGACGAGCATGGACATGATGATCATGATCACGGTAATGTAGATCCACATGTTTGGCTATCACCAATTATCAGTCAAGATTTAGCACTTTCCATTAAAAACACTCTAGTTGAAAAAATGCCAGAACAAGAAGCTACATTTACAGCTAACTACGAGGCACTGGTAAAAGAACTACAAGATTTAGACAACGAGTTTAAAGCAATGGCTAATAAAGCGCAAGAAAAGACGTTCTTCGTATCACATGCAGCATTTGGCTATATCGCAGGTCAATATGGCCTAAAGCAACTTCCAATAGCCGGTTTAAACTCACAAAATGAGCCTTCTCAAAAGGAACTAACGGCAATTGTTGATAAAGCAAATGATTTGCACATTCACTATATTTTATTCGAGCAAAATGTCTCTTCTAAATTAGCCGAGGTCATCCAAAAAGAGGTTGGAGCAGAGTCGCTTGTCTTGCATAATTTAAGCGTTTTAACAGCGGATGATGTTAAAAATAATGAAACTTACTTCACCCTTATGAAGAAAAATATTCAAACTTTAGATACTGCTTTAAACGCTCACAAATAAATGAGTAAGGAGGTGCCCCGAAATCGTATGGGACACCTCCTTTATTATGACGTACTTTTCTTGTGGCATTCGTTTTTCCATTCTATAAATACTCGTTAGCCTTTTTTTCTTTTGCACAGCATGATGTGTTATCTTTCGGTTACCCTTTACTTGGGCTACATTACTTTCTAAAATGATAGGCTCCCATTCATTTAGTTTCAACTGAACAGAATTATCGCTTTTATTACCTTTTAAAAGCTGTGTAGGCTGTTTTATTATTTGTTTATTTTTAGCTAAAATGAACTGCCCTTTATCAAAGGTAAAATGACTATCCAACATTGGTTTTGTAAGAACTTCAACCTTACTCGTTTTTTGTAAATCAATATAGGCTTCGCTTGTAGCAGCTGGGAAACTTGCATAGTCCCAAGAGTGATCCTGTGCTAATTGGCGATCAGACACTAAAAAATAATTATAACGCACCTCACCCTTACGATCAGGCAATGGATCATCCCATGTAACGTCGATATGATACCATGCATTATCAAGCTTCACTAAGACCCAAGCATGTAGTTGTTCCCCTACTTTTCCTGGTACATATTGTACCTCAAAGCCTAGCATCTCTAGCATTCGATAAAGCACTAGAGCATATGCCTGACAGACTCCCTTGTTTTCCGTAAGCAATGTGTAGGGAGAATATTGACTTCCTTTCGTTTCCTTTGAATATTCAGTAGATAGAACGATAAAATCATGTGCAGCCTGTATTTTTTGCAATTCACTTAGTCCATGCATAGGTGCAATAATATTCGTCAAAGACTGTTCTACAAATGCCTCCTCTTCCTGAGAAATATGATAAGTAAACTCAAATCTAATGACAATATTATTGGTATAGCCTTCATATTTCCATTTAAAACTAGAAAGATTGGCGTAAACATATGGATCTTGAATAGCATGTTTAATTAGCTCTGATAGTTCATCTTTTATTTCGGACGTATTACCAGTATAACGAATGTCAAATTCAGTAGATAATTGCATGACTTGTTTTTGAATTAGATGTTGTAGTGTTTCTATTGAATTAGCAGTTGCAATATTCTTTTCTTCATAGTTTGCGAATACTTGCACATGACTCATTTGTAGAGCGAATAATATAATGACAACATTATATATATATTTTCTCATATGAGTCATTCTCCTTTACTAACTAGTTTATGCCTTTCATTTCTTATTATGTTAATGAATGATTAATTTAATCCTAAAAGTTTACTAAAAATGACTTATCGATTATGCCTCGGCATAACTGCGTCCAGAATCGGCTTTGTGCTTGCACAAAGCACTCCTTTCCGATTCCGTGACATCCGCTGAAAGAAGTTAAAACGAATAAAGAGGTGGAACAAAAAGAAAAATGTTAGACCAAGATATAATCGATCTAACATTTTTTTGATTTAAATGGGGAAATTCACTTTGATGAAGCAGAAAAGTTATTATCTCTTTTCGCTATTTTTCTAAATAAACGAGTTCTGTCCCAGCCTCTGCATAGTGTTGAAAAAATGAAATTAAATAAAGTATGGTTCTTCTGCAAAACGAGGGGTTGATTTCCGTTCCGACTGGGCGCTTTGTTGCTGTCGCTTTGCTTTCGCACAGATAAAACATTGTCGCTGACGCTACGCTTTAAAACATTGTCGCTGACGCTTCGCTTTCGCACAGAAAACATCCGCTGCGCTGCAGGGTCTCATCTGTGACTCTGATCAAAGGCACTGAAAAACTAAAGAAATTCATTTTTTATATTATAAATCTATCTTTTGTTGGATTTAGAAACTCAAAAAAGTCGATTTGCATCACATTTTTGTGGCAAATCGACTTTTTCAGTGTCCTCGACGCTGATCCCCGAGGGGTCGCCCAGTCGGAACGAAGATCAACTAATTCACTTAGCATATCACTCTAATATAGTGATAAAAGCGAAACTTCAGTATCAAGTTTTTTGTTCGAAACCGAAGCAGTAATAGCAGATGTACAATCACCCAACTGCTATAAGTCACTTCTGTTCGATGATGGAAAGTAGCTATATCGTTCACTTTTGAAACGCATAAATTTTATAAAAGTTCTACACTATTGTTGATTGGAGTGGAAGGCTACTCGAGTGCTCCTGTCGCAGAGCAAAGTGAAGCGGCAGCAACAAAGTGAGTAGCCTGGAACGGAAATCACTCTCATTTAAGCGCCTAAACATTCATAAAGGTTTGCTTTATCATTTTGTTATTAGTTTATTAATTTTCTACGAAGTAGCTTATTGGCACCGTTTCGAGGAAGCTCGTCCGTAACAATAATTTCTTTTGGTATTTTATATTTAGCGAGCTTCTTTTGACAAAATGCCTGTATTTGCTCTACTTGTACTTGTTCTTTTAATACAACAAAGGCGATTGGTACCTGGCCCCACTCATCATCATCGATGCCACATACTCCCGCTTCCTTGACTGCAGGATGAGTAAGTAACACATTTTCAATTTCAGCAGGATAAATATTTTCGCCACCTGAAATAATTAAATCAGCCCGACGATCAATAACAAACAAATAACCCTCTTCATCCATATAGCCAATATCACCAGTATGGAGCCAGCCATCAATCGTCACTTCTTTTTCGGCAAAACGGCCAATATACCCTGGTGTTACATGTGGACCACGTATGCAAATTTCTCCTTCACCATTGGCATTCGGCTCAGCAATGCGAATTTGATTAAAAAATAATGGTTTTCCCGCTGAACCAATTTTCTGCATCGCATCTTCATTTGCTAATGTTGCCGTTTGTGACGAAGTTTCAGTCATCCCATACGTTTGAGCTACAGCTAAATTTAATGCATGAGCTCGCTTTAAATAATCCACTGGCACAGGTCCACCACCTGCTAGCATCATTTTAAATTTCGATGAGGCTTGTGCATTTTTTTGTTCAAGTGTATGTAGAATTCTTTCTAATGTCACTGCAACCACAGACATATGTGTGACATCGCCATCGATAATATTTTGTGAAATGGCTTCTACATCAAACTGATCATATAAATGCACTTTATTGCCATACAATAGCGAGCGCACTAAAATAGAAAAGCCGCTAATATGAAATAAAGGCACTGCACATAGCCAAGCATCATCAGCCTGCAAACCTATATTAAGAACTGAGGCTGTTGCACTTGCCTGATGATTGCCAACTGTTTGACGAACACCCTTTGGAAAGCCAGTCGTACCAGATGTATACATAATCGATGTTGTTTGATTTAAAGACCATTCTTTCGTAATATCAATAGCCGATTCTGTACTTTTTTCTATAGCAGAAAATAAATGACAAGTCGTATGTAATGGTAATTTTTCTACATCCTCATCTGCAATTAATACTGCCGCTGCCTCTGAATCCTCTAGCTGATAGGCTATTTCAGCCTGTGATAGCCTACGATTTAGCATGACCATTTCACATTGTAAATGCATACATGCGTACATCGTGATGACAAGGGTAGGCTTACTCGGCCCCATTATTGCAATACGGTCTCCTTGCTTAATTCCTAGTGCTGTTAGTTGACGTGCTCGCTTTAAAGATAAATCATTTAATTTTTGAAATGTCCAAGTTTGTCCATTATATGTTAAACCGTTTCGTAACGGTGTTAAATACGCTCGCTGTAAAATCCAATTTGGATACATCTGTTATCCCTCCGATCAACCTTAATCTTACCGCTTCATCGTAACATTCGTCTATCCGTCGCTCTTACAATTCTTTCCGTCGCCCTAGCGTTTCATTCCGTCGCTTTGATCAGTCTATCCGTCGTTTCGGCAATTCTTTCCGTCGCTTTGATCAGTCTATCCGTCGCCTCGGCAATTCTATCCGTCGCGGCCTGTCTATCCGTCGCTCTTACAATTCTTTCCGTCGTCCTAGCGTTTCTTTCCGTCGCTTTGATCAGTCTATCCGTCGTTTCGGCAATTCTTTCCGCTTCGGCCTATCTATCCGTCGCCCTAGCGCTTCTTTCCGCCGCCCGGATTTGCCTTTCCGCCGCTCTGACAAAACTATCCATCGCTCTAAAAAAGTTATCCGTCTCGTCCCTCCAGACATACAAAAAGCTCGTATCTCATAAAGATACGAGCCGTTCAACGTTTCAGATAATCAAGGGAATCTTGGGAACTGACCGAAATCTGGTTGACGTTTTTCTTTAAATGCGTCACGACCTTCTTTAGCTTCATCTGTTGTGTAGTAAAGAAGAGTAGCGTCGCCAGCCATTTGTTGAAGACCTGCTAAACCGTCTGTATCTGCATTCATTGCTGCTTTTAAGAAGCGTAGAGCAGTTGGTGACATTTGTAGCATTTCTTCACACCATTGTACAGTTTCATCTTCTAATTGCTCATAAGGAACAACTGTGTTAACTAATCCCATATCAAGTGCTTGTTGTGCATCATATTGACGGCAAAGGAACCAAATTTCACGCGCCTTTTTATGACCGATAATACGTGCAAGATAGCCTGAGCCATAACCAGCATCGAATGAACCAACTTTTGGTCCAGTTTGTCCAAAGCGAGCGTTATCAGCCGCAATTGTTAAGTCACAGACAACGTGTAAGACGTGTCCTCCACCGATTGCATAACCTGCAACCATCGCTACTACAGGTTTTGGAATAACACGGATTAAACGTTGTAAATCAAGAACGTTTAGACGTGGGATCTCATCTTCACCAACGTAGCCGCCATGACCGCGTACTTTTTGGTCTCCACCTGAACAGAAGGCATGCTCACCTTCACCAGTTAAAATGATAGCTCCAATATTTTTATCATCACGTGCACGTGAAAAAGCATCGATCATTTCCATTACCGTTTTTGGTCGGAATGCGTTGCGCACTTCTGGACGGTTAATCGTAATTTTTGCGATACCGTTATAAAACTCATACTTAATGTCTTCATAAGTATGTAAACTAGTCCATTGACGTGTCATTGAATTGCCTCCTAATAATTATATTCGTCTCGTTCATAATCGAGGCGGTAACGTAAAAATATGATTACGTTAAATACTCCTCTACTATTGTAGCAAAATCAGCGGGATTTTCCACATGAATTGCATGTCCTGCGTCATTTACTGTCGTATGCTTGGCATTTTTTAATAACGCTTTCATTTCTAGTGCAATTTTACAAAATTTTTCATCGAGTGAGCCTGTAATTAAAAGAACAGGAAATTCAAGCTTCTCCAACGACATCCAATTTGATGGCTGACTGCCTGTACCAATGCCTCGTAAGCTACCTGCCAAGCCTTCCTCCTTCTGAGAAAGTCGTTCTGACCGAATAGCCTCTTGTACATTTTGTGGTAAACGCTTTTGGGACTCAAACAAAGGAATGTTCTCCCATGCATTAACAAATGATAACAAACCGTTACTAATTATTTTTTCAGCTAGTGCGTTATCCCTCTCACAACGTTCAGAACGCTCCTTGGAAGTCTGTAAACCTGGAGAAGCACTTTCTAAAATTAGCTTTTCAATACGTTCAGGGTAGGAAATTGCATACGATAATGCAACTCTTCCTCCCATTGAATAGCCTAGCAGCGCAAATTTCTTTAGCTGTAGTTGGAAAAAAACTTCCTCTAAATCTTGGATTTGTTCTTGCATAGAGAAGCGACTAATTTGCTGAGGTACAGCTGTTTGACCATGTCCAATTAAATCAATGGCAATAACTCGTACATTCGGCAGAGCTTTCGCTAAATATCGCCACGTAGCTGTACTCCCTGTAAAACCATGTAAGGCAACGAGCGTTTGCTCCGCTTCTTCATTCCAGATTTCCACGTACGTTTCAAGCTCTCGAACCATTAGCTTTGCCATGCTTTTAACCCTGCATTAATGAGATTCCAAAGTGCCCGATGCGCATAAACATTTTCCTCTCGATCTGTGAAAATTTCGAATAAGCGTAATGGTCGTTTTTTTATTGAAGCAAACTTTTCCGATAGCTCTGAAATATCGTCTACGCGGATATAGTCCATATCGTACATATTGGCAATATCATGGAATTTAAGGGCAGTTGGCGTGCCAAATAAATCTTCATAATGTGCCTCAACTGTCGATTGTGGTAAATAAGAGAAAATACCGCCGCCATCATTATTCATGACAATTATTGTCAGGTTGCATTCCTGGTATCTTGACGCAATAAGACCGTTGATATCATGTAAAAAGGCTAAATCGCCAATAAGCAAGTAAGTTTCACGGTTATTCCCTTGACTAAAACCCATTGCTGTTGATACGACGCCATCAATACCATTCGTTCCACGATTCGCAACAATACGAATATCCTTCGGTGACGCCATTAAAAACGTATCAATATCACGCACGGGCATACTGCTACTAACAAAAATATCACTGCCATTAGGGATTATTTTCAGTAATCGACTTACCATTGCTCCCTCATCGATTGCACCCTTAGAATAGTGTTCAATATACTCTAATGCAATATCATTGGCATCTTGCCACTCCGCTAAATACTCTGCCTCTAATGCTGTTTCAGAGATTTCTAATTGCGTGAGCCACTCACCAATACTTGCATGAATAAAATGAGTAGACACGCCTGTAGAATCACGGAACATCGGATCTTCATCAACAACAATATAAGCATCAGGCTGAGATTTTGTAATAAATTGCATAATAAATTTTGAAACAGGCTGTGCTCCCAAACGTAGTACCGTATCTGGTTCAACTAATGCTTTAAAATCTTCACTCTTCATAATTGCATCATATGTTGTGATAATATATGGCAAACAATCCTCTGGGACCGATGCCCTCATATTGGATAAACTCTCGACAATGACCGGCCATTTTAATTGGCGAACAAACTCCCACATGATTGTTAAATCTGCACCAAGTGCTAGCTCACCAATAATAACAAAGCCTCTTTTGGTTGCACTTAAAATCCCTGATAGCTCCTGCTGTGTAGCTTTAGAAGGCATTAACTGGGCCATACTACTATGCTTAAATGTTGCCTCTGGAAGCTCATCTCGAAAATCAATCAACAAAGGTTCTCGGAACGGTACATTAATATGAACTGGTCCAAACGGTGCGCTCATTGCAATTGCTATCGCCCGTGCGATATGGCGCTCGATAAACGGTAGTGTCGGTGCTGCATCATCTGCTAGCGGGAAATCCACGCTCCATTTGACATGCGTGCCATATAAATTTGGCTGATCAATAGCCTGTGGTGCACCCACCTCTCGCAATTCATGTGGACGATCAGCTGTGATCACAATTAACGGTACACGAGCATAGCTTGCCTCAACAATGGCAGGAAAATAGTTTGCTGCAGCTGTTCCTGATGTACATAAAAGAACTACAGGTTTTGCTGTGGCCTTTGCAATTCCTAGCGCAAAAAAGGCAGCCGATCGCTCATCAACCTGACGATACATATTGAGCTGTTTCGTTGAAGCAAATGCATAAGCTAGAGGCGTCGAACGTGAGCCTGGACTAACAACAACGTTTTCTACACCAACTTGTACTAATGATGCTACCATTTTATAAACATAGTCCGTTAAAATTTTCCGTTCACTCATGTAATTGTCCTCCTAGCGCACGAAGCATCGGACGGAATTTCACTAATGTTTCCTCATATTCAGATTGTGACTCTGAATCTGCAACAATACCGCCACCAGCGTATAAATAGGCTTTATCCTTTAGTAAAGCAGCCGATCGAATGGCCACTGCAAATTCCCCATTGCCTTCAGCATCTAACCAACCAATTGGAGCGGCGTAAAGTCCACGATTCATTGGCTCATACTTACGTATAGCTGCCATCGCTTCATTCCTTGGCACACCACCTAAAGCTGGCGTTGGATGTAAAGACTTTGTCAGTTGTAAAATGGTTGCCTCACTATTTAACTGACCTTCAACGGGTGTATATAAATGTTGTATATCTCTAATCTTTAGTAGACGGGGGCCATCTGGTATTTTCATCTCAACACAATTTTTACGGAAAGTCTCCGCAATCATATCGACAACGTATTGATGTTCGCCGCCATTTTTCGAATCATTTAATAAGCTTTGTCCATATGCTTCGTCTTCCTCAGCTGTCTTACCACGTTTAATAGAGCCCGCAACACAAGATGAAAAGGCGCGGCCCTTTTCTACTTTTACAAGACGTTCAGGGGACGCACCAAAGAACAATAAATCTTGACGCTCTAAACCAAATAAATAGCTCTCTGGCTGTTCATGAATAATATGTGATAGTACCTGTGGTGAAGAAACTTGTTCTTTAAACTGCAATGCCAGAGACCGTGCAATAACGACTTTATCTGCCTTCTTCTGCTTAATCAATGCTGTTACTTGGTCAATCGAAGCTAAATATGGCTCCTTATATGGCTCGAAATAACTTGTTATTTCAGGCTTTGAATACGTTTTCACTTCTTTTACCTGAGCAGCATGAATTAAATGATCCCGCTCTTTACGCAATGCTTCAAATTGAGCCTCTGCCTGCTGATTTTTTGTAATAAGATGAATGCTTACAAACGCTTTGTCATCACGTATGACAAGCTGATATGTTGCTAGTGCAAAATAAGCCTCTGGAAAGCCTGTCCACTCACCATCTACATTATTTTGTGGATCAAATGTGAATCCACCAAACAAAATTGGCTGTAATTCGCTCTGCCCTTTTACACATTTTTTCGTTAAACTTTTCCATTCCGCTTCTACTGCATCGAAGCGATCATTTTTGGCGTTATTTTGAATTGTATAGGCATGTCCTAGCCCTACTAATGTCATTGTTTTTTCTCTATTTTGCCAATAAAATCGTTCACCTTTATAACACTCCTCGCCCGCTGCATAAAATGCAAGCGCCGATAAGCGACTTACTTCAATTGTTTCCATATAAAAATGAAGGCTTTGGCCCAAAGAGTCCACTTCTACCTCTGTGGCTTGGTACCACTTCTGTTGCATGAAAATTACCTCCGTTGTTGCAATGTACATAATGAATGACGCACGGTATGTTTTGTACTCGCTCTACACTTTCAGTCATAAACATCAACTGCTTTGGCTTTTCTTTGGATCCTCACCAAAACGTGTGGTTGATTTCCGTTCCGACTGGGCGCTTTGTTGTTGCTGCCGCTTCGCTTTCGCACAGATAAAACATTGTTGCTGTCGCTTCGCTTTCGCACAGATAAAACATTGTTGCTGTCGCTACGCTTTCGCACAGACAAAACAATTGCTGTCGCTTCGCTTTCGCAAAGCTTCCTGGGGGCGTCCGATGAGCCGCTTGGGCCAACACGATGTTGGTCACGAAGGCGTTATCACAGGACGTGATGGTTTTAGCCTTGCTTCCTCTATCGCTAATCCCCAAGGAGTCGCCCAGCCTCCACTCCAATCAACTTATTTACATAGTAGACGTTTTAACAAATGTCATCCAAATTTTTGGTGATGAACCTTTTCTTTAGAACAAATTGACCAAAACTTTGCATAATGACATGAGCATTTGTACTTTTTCACATCATATTTTTTTCTTAAAATAGCCGTCATTTTTATTTGCTAGTCTATTCTTCGTACTGTTGCTTTTATCTTAATTATTGTTTTCAGTTCATAAATGCATGTTCTATTGTATCATTTTTTTTAACTTCTTTCAGCAAATGTCCTTTGTACCGAAAGCGTAGCGACAGGTACAGAAGTCTCCCTCCTCAATAGGTGGTGAGTTGAATGCGGATTTAAGCTACTTTTCAGCGGGTGTCCAAACAGCCGCTGAAAGAAGTTAAAAGCTCCAGCGGATGTCACGGAATCGGAAAGGAGTTCTTTGTGCAAGCACAAAGCCGATTCCGGACGCAATTATGCCAAGGCATAATTGATATGAACTGTATGTAATAAGCTGTGAACCTACCCAATTTCTCATTCTTCGTATAAAATAAGAAGAGTCAACAACATTTGAAGGAGAGAAAGACCTTATGACCAAAGTCATTGAAGCTGATAGGGGTTTTAAAGTTTGGTGGCATTTAACACGCCCACATACTTTAACCGCTTCATTCGTTCCGGTATTTTTAGGAACATCAATTGCTCTAGCAATTGAAAAACAAACAATAGATTTTGGACTATTTTTTGCTATGCTTATTGCAAGTATGCTTATACAAGCAGCAACAAATATGTTCAATGAATATTACGATTACAAACTAGGATTAGACAATGAACATTCTGTCGGTATCGGCGGAACGATTGTGCGTCACGGTGTTCAACCAAAAACAATTATGATGATCGCCTTAAGCTTCTATGCAATCGCTATGCTGCTTGGCATTTACATATGTGCCTCAACCTCTTGGTGGCTTGCTGCTGTCGGGCTAGTTTGTATGCTTATTGGTTTTTTATATACTGGAGGACCTTACCCAATAGCCTATTCACCATTCGGAGAACTTGTATCTGGCGCTGTTATGGGAATGGGTATTGTCTTAATCGCCTTTTATATTCAAACGCTTACAGTGACATTTGATGCTGTTTTGCTTTCAGTGCCAAGTATGATTTTAGTCGGTGCCATCATGCTGTCTAATAATATCCGTGATATTGTTGGCGATACAGAGGGTGGTCGAAAAACACTTGCTATTTTAGTAGGTCGAGATAATGCCATTTCTGTGCTATCTGGTTTTTTCATCGTTTCGTATTTATGGGTAATCGCTCTTGTAGCAATTGATGGTATTACCTTTTGGGCTCTAATCATTTTCTTATGTGTTCCAAAGCCACTTCGTGCGATTCAAATTTTCCGCGATAAAAAAGAAGCCAAAGAAGTTATGCCTGCGATGAAATTTACAGCGCAAACAAATACATTCTTCGGCTTCCTCCTAGGAATAGGATTATTAATTCAATATTTCTTTTATTGAGTTACATCTTAAAGATGCAGCAGCCTTAACAGTTTGCTGCATTTTTTACATAACGTCGAAAATTATTACTTGCAATACCACGAACTTCTTCGATTGAGAAATGTTCACATAACGCCTCTAACAAATTTTGTGCCTCTCCTGCGTGTGCTAATCCTTTTACAGTAGCATCTATTCCGTCAAAGTCTGAACCTAATCCAAGGTGCTCAACCCCTACTACATTTCCTAGATGCTTCACATGCGCTACTAGATCATCCATCGTAGCATTGTCATGGATAAAAGGCGGGTAGTAAACGACATGAATATGCCCTCCATGCTCGACAAGTGCTTTTGCCTGAGCGTCCGTTAAATTTCTTGGATGATCACAAATTGCACGTGCATTACTATGGCTCGCAATTATATGCTTCGCTAGTGGCAAGACATCCCAGAAGCTCTGTTCATTTAAATGTGAAACATCGATAATAATATCTCTCTCATTTAGCAAGTTTACAACCTCTTCACCAAATGATTTTAAGCCAAGACTTGGATCCTGTTCAGCACCATGAGCTACAGCGTTTTCTTCATTCCATGTTAGTCCAACAAGCTTCACTCCTGCATCTAATATTGATGAAAGCTTAGCTAAATCATCACCGATTGGACCACAGCCCTCTAAGCTTAGAATGGCGCCAATTTCATGCGGGGCTAAAGTATCTAATTGCGACCAATCAGTAATATGCACCATGCCCTCAGTTTGTAATACATGTGTATGAAAGGCTTCAATTTGGCGCACTGCCTCTAAAAATTGCATACTTTGCGGAATTTTAGGATTAATAAAAATAGCAAATACTTGTGCCTTCACTTGCCCTAATTGTAATCTCCCTCGATTGGCTTGCAACCGTACATCATCTTCAAATTTTGCTGCTTCTAAAGTTGTTAATTTCAATAGAGCATCACAGTGTAAATCAATTATGTCCATATTCTCACCCCATACAGCTATTATACTGCCTGTGAGTGAAAATGCTTACCAACTTTTATCTTGAGGTGTATCAGAAGAGCCAAATTCCTCAAGTTCTATGAAATCATCCGATTTTGGCGTAGCAGACAAAATATCTTCTTCCACTGGTCTTAAATTGTCTTCTTTTTTCTCCGCATGCTCAACACATGTTAATGCTTCTGGCTTAGCTTCTAAGCGACCAATAGGAATCTCTTCCCCACATACAGCGCATTTACCATACGTACCGTCCTCCATCGCTTGTAGTGCAGCCTTTATTTCCTCAGCATGGTCACCGCGGTGCTCATCAATCACCATTTCGGTTAACTTATCCGTTAAGTCACTCGCATTGTCAGCAGGGTGATTATCATAATTAGACAGTTCTGTCGCTTGAGGCAACTCTGTTTCTTCAATTTGTTGTTCTATTTCCTGTAGCTCCTGCTCTAATTGCTTTTTTAATTTTTCCATTACTTGTGGGTTCAAAAAAATCTCCTCCTCATGCCTTCATTTTTTCCTAAATTAATATTTCTAAAACATGAAAGCATGAAGATGGATCACTTATTTTTTTGTATAATTTACGCCAAAGCGAAATTCATTATGGCATCATGTAAAAATTGTGCTGCTCCCTCAGAAACACGCTCATCGTAATAAGCTGTAAAGCGTTCGTCTGCTATATACATCTGTGCTATACCTGCATGCGCCTCCTTGGAATATTGTGACCATGAAAAGCTTAGCCAACGCTTATGAAGCTCCGCTACCTCCATAGCCACATCATTTTTTGTATTACCGATTGCCATCGCTTCTTTTAAACGATTAAATAATTGCTGTTCTAGCTGCTGCATTGCCTCATACTGTTCTTCTGTCATATTCATTAACTTAGCATTCGATGCTTCAACTGTTTTGTTACCATATTCCGCACGAATTTCTTGACCATATTGCTTTTCATTTTCCTCGATTAGTTTCTCTTTAAATCCATTAAATTTCTCTTCATTTGTCATTGGTTGTTCCTCCTCAATAGATTGAATTGTTTTTTCCACTGTTTGTACTATTTTTTCAAGCTGCTCCTTGCGCTTCAATAAAGCGGCATGATGCGTTTTTAGTGCCTCTTTATGTTGGAAATCCGGAGCTTGAATAATTTCCTGAATCGTTGCTAACTTCATATCTAATGCTCTATAAAATAAAATTTGCTGGAGCATATCAACCTCAAATTGTCCATAAAATCGATAGCCTGCTTCATTGGTTCTTGCCGGCTTCAGTAATCCAATTTCATCGTAATAACGCAGTGTTCTTGTGCTAACCCCAGACAATTGAGCGAGTCCTTGAATTGTATATTCCATACTTTTTCACCTCCACTAATGCTACTGTAAATCTTTACGCAACGTTAAAGTCAACAAAAAAATCAATTAAAATTTGGCTCCTCACCATAACGAGGGGTTAATTTCCGTTGCGACTAGGGGGCATGTGAATGAAAAAAGCAAACTAGAACATTTCATTGTCACTAGTTTGCTATTTCTTCAATTAAATTTTTGCATACTTGCCATGCCACACAATATTTCTGTAGTTCTCTACATCTGTGTCACCTTCCGTGTTAATAAACAATACTCGAGAATTTTCATCTAATTGTAATGTATCCTTCAGTTCTGTATATTGCTCATTCGTCATCAATTCATAAAAACATCCGACTGGGGCAGCTCCCGATTCTCCAGCAATAATTCGGGCATCTGTTGCTAGTGGATTCCCAAGAATGCGCATACCTGTTGCAGCAACTTCCTCATCACAGCAAATACTCACCTTTGTATAAGTCTTTAATAGATCCCAAGCAAGTGGATTCGGCTCACCACAAGCAAGACCTGCCATAATTGTTTGCATCTCTCCACCAACCGTTACAAACTGCTCAGCTCCCGCCTTAAAACTTTCATAATAGCAATTCGCTACAAAAGGCTCAACTAAGACAAATGTAATCTTTTGTTCATAATATTGTTGTAAGAAAGCTACAACTGCACCTGCAAAAGATCCAACCCCAGCTTGTAAAAATACATGGGTAGGTGCTTTTTCCAACTGCAGAGCGGCTTCTTTTACTAGTGTTGTATAGCCCTGCATAATCCACACTGGAATTTCCTCATAGCCTTCCCACATCGTATCCTGAATAACAACCCAGTCATTTTCTTTTGCTAGTTGTGAAGTATAACGAACTGTATCATCATAATTCATTGTCGTTATTTCAGCATATGCACCCTCATTTTTAATATTTTGCAGGCGCTCTTCTGCACTACCAGCAGGCATATAAATGCGAGCTTTCAAACCAAGCTCTCTAGCAGCCCAAGCCACTCCACGACCATGATTGCCATCTGTCGTTGAAATAAACGTTAAGTCCCCTAGCAGCTCCCTTACTTCTAATGATTTAAGCTGCTCAAACGATAGCTCATCTATATTCCTACCTAACTTTTTGGCGGCGTACTGCCCAATTGCATAAACACCACCTAATACTTTGAATGCATTCAAGTTAAATCGATAAGATTCATCTTTTACAAAAATACTTTGTACTCCAACTAACGAAGCAAAAGCATCTAAGCTCCGTAAAGGTGTGCTTTCAAATTTCTCATATGTACGCTGAAATCTACCAACACGATTTACTTGTTCCAGTGAAAAATTACGTAGAAAAGGCACTACTTGTTCTACGTTCTTCTGTATCAAATATTGTTGGTTGTTAGCCCATATTAATTTTCCCATCCATATCCCCCCAGTTTTTGCTCTATCATCATCTTAGCTTATAGAACCACAAAACAAAATACCATCCATGCCGATATTACATAAATTAGGCTCATCACCAAAAGTTGTGGATGACATTTGTTAAAACGTATGACATTTAAATGTTTTCTGTAGCGAAAGCAAAGCGACAGCTACAATTACGCCAAGGCGAAATTGATATAAGTTGATTGGAGTGGAGGCTGAGTGACTCCTTGAGGATTAGCGTCACAGATGAGACCCTGGAGCGAGTAAAGCGGCTCATCGGACACCCCTAGGAAATCAACCACACGTTATGGTGATGATCCATAAATTAGTAAAAAAAGAAAAACCCGAAACTTATTGATGAGGCTTGTCGTATATCTACTATTATATTTATTTGGAGGTATATAATGGATAGCCCATATAAGATAGCTATAATTGGAGGAACAGGGAAAGTAGGAAGACATATCGCAGCTCATGCAATACAGAAAGGTTATCATGTTCGGATGCTTGTTAGAAATCCGGAAAAGTTACTATATAAAGATGAAAAAATTGAGATAGTGCAAGGGCAAGTACAAGATATCAATAGCATCCAAGAACTTCTTAAAGATTGTAAAGTTGTTATCAATACATTTGGTCAACCAACTAAAGAGGAACCTATGTATAGCAAAGTTACTCATAATATTTTTAATGTGATGAAAGATTTAAACATTAGTCGTTATATCGGTGTTTCGGGTGGTTCTCTTACGATTAATGAGGACAAAAAAAGCATTATGAATCGTTTTGGAGCAAAGTTGTTTGATGTTTTCTTTTCCAAAATGATGCAGGATAAAAAATTGGAATGGGAATTTTTATTAAATAGTAAACATATCAAATGGACATTAATTAGATTGCCGTTTGTAAAAGATAACTTAACATCCAATCATATAAAGGAAAACCTCACTGATATGCCTGGTACAAAAATTACTAATCAAGATATAGCCACTTTTATCATTGATCATATAGATCATACACAGTACGTGCACAAAGCACCGTTTATCTCCCATTAATTTAATAGCAATAAAATGACATATGAAAATAGCATGCTGAGATTATATCTTGCATGCTATTCTTTATAATGTGATTTTTATTTTAAATCAAATATTATGTCTGATGAAATTCTGTTTAACCTCTTTAATTCATCTTTGTACTGTAATTATTTGGGAAGTGAAATCTAACTTATTCCCACTGAAATCCATAATAGTATTATAAGGCGAAGCTTGAATCGTAACAGTTCTACCGTTTTCAATAATCAACGCTCTATTATTGCCTTGTGGATAGTAGGCACTTGCTGCTACCGATGAGCCCTTCAGAATAACATCAAAATCCATACTATTAACGTTTATTACTCACTGAAAACAAGCTCTATTGTAGGTTGATCTTTTACGATATGAATATCACTTTGAGATGGTTTTTTATCTCTGATCGCTCAGCGAAATAGTAGGACGGGCTATTCGCATCCTACATGAAAGACTACCAAAAGGTGCTATCTTACTGCAACACGAATCGTGGAAAGGAATTTAGCTGTTTTCAAGTGTTAGAGGAAGAATTGATTGATTTCTATATTGTAGCTGCCTATTCTTCTCGGCAGCTTGGAAGTAATGAGAGTGGGAATAACTTACTTCGTGCGCTCATAGAAAAACTATTTTGATAAGATATTAGAGGAAGTATTAAAAGCTGAAATAAGTTAAACTAATTTACCAAAGTATCAAAAAAGTGCAGTAGATGTAAATTACATCTACTGCACTTCAGTATGACCCGTACGGGATTCGAACCCGTGTTACCGCCGTGAAAGGGCGGTGTCTTAACCACTTGACCAACGGGCCA
>NZ_LIYL01000057.1:0-70136 GCF_001278875.1 Lysinibacillus sp. FJAT-14222
AAGCGCTTCGTTAAAGAGGAATGATCCATACAACGTGCGAGAAGCTCAACCTTTTTACTACGATTCCGATCAAACATCGAATCGTCAATAATCAGTGTTTTTGGGCGCTTTTCATCTGTTAGTGCATCGACTTTTTGAACGGCGTGTGCGCTTAAAAAGGTTAAAAAACGACGCCAAGCAAATTTAGAATGATTCATAAAACGATAAACGGCATCTTTGGCTGGATAACAATCTCCCTTTTTGGATGATAAAAGGGTACACCAACTCTTATGATGAAAAATTAAACAGAATACGAGGTGAAACAAATAAGAAGTTGTAAACCCAAACTTCTTCGTAATGCCAGCTTTCCGTAAATGTTTAAAAATTTCTAATTCATTAAAAATAGATTTTAATTCTTTAGACAGTTGATTGTTTGGTCCATTATGCTCTATCATAATGAAAGCACCTCTTTCGTTTGGTAGTGTATTCTAGTCAAATTCACTATACCAAAGAATGAGGTGTTTTTTGTATTTATAAAACATTTTGTNCTGAAATTGTAAAGAACCAAACAAGCTCAATGATTAAGCCGATTTATATTGGTGCGAAGTTTGAGTTATAAATATGTAGGATGTAAAACTAAATATGCTATATCAAAGAAAGAAATAGTCGAATAAACGTTTTCCAAATTCTATAACATTTTCTTGGTCTGGTTCTATTAATAAAGCAATACCAACGATAGTACAAATAAATGCACTACCGACTGAGCGTAAATTTATATAGCTAGACATTAAGTTTACTATGCTTTCCCTCAAAGCATTTAAATAGTCACTCAAGTTGGTGCCCTGATAAATACTGGATGATATTTGGTCAAAAAGTTGTTCAAATAAATTCTGGAATAACAAATAGTTATCTCTAAATTCTATAATATTTAGCAGGGTTGAGATAACTATAAATAATAACACACAAAAAACAACAATCTTGATATTAGTACTCAATAAGGACACCTCCAATTTATATTATTATAAATACGATTGAAGGGCGAGAAAGTTTCAAAACCGCAGGGAGTATTACAAGCGCTACGATTTCTCTCTTGCTATATAGAAAGAAAATGTGCAGTAATAAAAATAGAATTATTGAACTTACTGCACAAAAAATTTTAATAAA
The DNA here is from genome assembly GCF_001278875.1 of Lysinibacillus sp. FJAT-14222. Lineage (NCBI taxonomy): Bacteria > Bacillati > Bacillota > Bacilli > Caryophanales > Bacillaceae > Lysinibacillus > Lysinibacillus sp. FJAT-14222. The sequence continues at coordinate 1,144 of NZ_LIYL01000057.1, forward strand.
TATCTGATGAGTTGATAAGGTGCTGGTGGATATTTTCATTTACTTGATTTGGATTATCTAAATTCGTTGCGTGATGGGCGTTGTCTATTATTATCAATTGTGATTGCTTAATGTTGTTATGTAGATACTCTTGCTGTCTTTTAATCATAGTATCTTTTTCACCGTATAATATTAACGTAGAACAATTCACTTTATCTAAATCATTTCTACTTTCCATTCTGGAAACTGCATTCCATATTCGGACCCAATTCTTATAAGACATCGATGCAACTGTGGAATTGATATAATGTTTATTTTCCTTGTTAAACTTGGATAGTGTATACGCCTGAATTTTTGCAGACACTGACATTGGAATAAACAGATTAGAAAAACGATTTAAGGGAACTAGTAACTTTTCATACCAATTAAATTTATTAGTAAAAGGGGTACCTATTAATATAAGAGATTTCACGTATTCTGGATTATGAATAGCTGTTTGTAAAGAGATGTGTCCACCCATTGATAAACCACATAAATGAGCATTTTTAATTTGCAGATGATTCATCAATCCAATTAAATCTTTTCTGAAATCAACTGCATCCACCATTCCTTTTGGAAGAGAGGATGCTCCATGACCACGAACATCCCAGGTGATGGTTTGATAATATTGAGAAAAATAATCTACTTGTTTATCCCATTGATTTTTATCCCATGATGCACCGTGGGTAAAAATTATAGGTTCACCTTTCCCTTTAATTTCATAGTATAAATCTACATTATTAATTGTACATGTTGGAATGACTATTACTTCCTTTCTTTATAAATAAAATCACTCTTAGTGTTTATTTTATCATGTAAAAAAGTTAATAGGTAAATATTTTCCAATTGTTTGGTTATGAAGGTATGTGTGAAATTTAAGTTACTGCACAATATGAGTAAAGAAACTATTGAAAGGGTCACTAGGCTGGAAGCGACCCTTTGGTCATAACAGGGGTGTATAGGCTGGTAGATTAGCATTACACTACTATTATGATAACTTAAAAGAGAGGTTATAGAGATTTTTGATTGTTGCCAATGATGAAGGTGCACTAACCTTTATCTATTAATATGCAATCTGAATAGAAGCTAAAGTCTAATTTTTTTACACTTAAAAATTGGAACGTTAATACTCTCTATGCATGAAAGTAGCGCCGATAATAATTAGAAGAATGAATAGTACAACGATTAAAGCGAATGATGAACCACCACGGCCATAGCCACCGTCATAGCCCCCGTAACAACAATTGTTATTATAATTACCCATATTTCCGGAGTATCCCATAAAAATCCCCCCTTTCTACAATCTATAATATGTTAGCTGTAGAAAAAAGAGGAGGTATTTATCTAATAAATGCTACCCTTACTTTAAAAAATTGAAAAATAATTAATTAAGTTAAGTTTTTGTGAGATAAGTCAATAAAAAAAGGGTCACTTGGGATAGGAGTGACCCTTAGTAACAAAGTTCGGAGGTGTAAGGCTAAATTAGCTTTACATTACTATTAATATGACGTGATAGCTATGCTTGTATAGTTCATAGCCTGAGAAATAGAATTAAAAATAAAAGAACTATGGCGCATACAAAAATTGTTAAAAGGGTTGAGCATATGAAAGAAAATGTTTAGGGAGGACTAGGGAATGGGGATGGAAATGGAAATTTATAAATATTTCGACACTTATCAAACGATATTGGCTATTAAACAATTAGCTCAATGGTCAGAAGAAAAAATTGTTTATTACAGCAGATGAATATCATTTCTTATCTGACTACTCCCACAGCTAAAGCAGTGGGGTTCTTATATACTTAAGAGAAGCGTTACAAAACTCTCCACAGATGGTGTTGCCATGTAGAACCGCAGCATGATCAGACACACAGCTCAGAATTGGATATAAGTTTTCTTTTAGATATTCTATAAAAAGGTGTTCAATTGTTTCATTTTTTCTCGTACAAATAAATAAGCTTTGTTTAATATCTATTCCATCAATATAAAGCCGAGCGAACTTTTGATTTTCAATGCTATTTGTCACACTAAAAGAAGGAGCAAGCATAATGCCATAGCCTGCTTCAACAACCTTAATCGATTCATGTAAGCCTACTTCCACAACTTTTGGTGATGAGCCTTTCTATATATTATTAAAAATTTTTAAGATTGAATATTATTAAAAAGGACCTATTGGATAGGTATAAAGCTTATTTACTTACAAAAAATTTAACTAATCCAAATCGAAATGTCTAAGAAACGAGAGAAGCAATAACTTATAAAAAGAGTTATAATATAATAGGAAGAAACTCAAGATAGAAAGATGGATTTTAAAATGGATGAACAATTAGTAGATTGGATTACACGTTTTCAAAAGGAAAAAGATATAGAGGCTCTCGCAAACTTAAAAGACTATTGTTACTATATGATTGAACCTTTAATTGAGGAATTTACAGAGAAATACGGTGAAGATGCTGGGGAATTATTACGTTTAAAATGGGATAAGCGTTTTTATTTTATTTTTACAAAGTATCAATTAAATGTGGGGCTCCCTTTAGATACTTTCGTTAAAAATACGTACCGCTTTTATTTTATGCAGGTTTTAAAAAAGGCTGGCTATTGAATTACATAGTAGGGGAGTGTTTCGTTAGAACACAACTCCATAAAAAGACCCCCTTGTCTCGTGTGAATAACGAGTCAAGGGGGTTTGTGCTTTATCCTGCATTAACTGCCCGTAAAAGCCCGGTTGATGAAGACTAATAATCAGTTACCACTGATGAAAGTTTTACTTTATTGATACATCATATCTTCTGCAAGGTGAGTAAATACTTCACCGATAATGGAGTCTTCGTCATAAACGGAAGAACCTGTGTTTTCCTCAGGTTGCGCAAATGGAATTTGAGCAATGATACTTGTCTTAAGCTCATCTGCTAATTTTTCGGCGCCACCTTGACCGAATAGATAGTTCTTTTCACCATTTGCATTTTCAAAGTAAGCCATGTTTTCAACAACACCAAGAATCGTGTGGTTCGTTTGTTGAGCCATCAGACCTGCACGAGAAGCAACATGAGAAGCTGCAAGGTGTGGTGTTGTGACAATAATTTCCTGTGCTTGTGGAATCATTGCCGCCATATCAATGGCTACATCTCCTGTACCAGGTGGTAAATCTATGAGGAGATAATCTAATTCATCCCAATGTGTATTGACAAGGAAATTGCGAATCCATTTGTTGAGCATTGGACCACGCCACATGACAGGTTGGTTTTCGTTTGTGAAAAAGCCCATCGATATGATTTTTACACCATGACTCACAACTGGAATAGCTGTTTGGTCAATCATTGTTGGCTTTTGATGAATCTTCATCATAGCTGGAATACTAAAGCCATATATGTCTGCATCTAAAATACCTACACGTTTGCCAAGACGGGCAAGAGCTACTGCTAAGTTAATTGTCACAGTAGACTTACCGACGCCCCCTTTACCACTAGTAACTGCAATAAATTTGACACCAGAATCGGGTAGAAGCATTTTAGGCATACCTTTATCCGTAACATTTTCTGATTTTAAAGAAGCTGTTAAATTACGACGCTCTTCATCAGTCATTGAACCAAATTTAATAGAGACATTTGATGCGCCGATCGCTTTCAACGCTTCTTCAACATCTTGTTGAATCTTGGCTTTTAAAGGACAACCTTGAATAGTCAAGACAATATCAAGTGAGATATGCGTATCGTTGACTTGAATGTTGCGTACCATATTCAAGTCAACGATGCTTTTATGAAGTTCTGGGTCATCAATTTTCTGCAAAGTTTTTAAAATGTGCTCGTTCGTTAGCATATAAGAAACCATCCTCCTATTTTAGACCTTTGCCTAGCCCTTTTAAGAAGTGAGCGCCAAAATTCATAGCACGATTAACATCAGGATCGTTTAGCATTTTGAACAGCTTAAAGGCACTAACTTTTTCATCAGATTCAACGGCTTTGTTTGCTTCATCTAAGCCAATATTTAAGCCTTCAATCAGCTTTGTTGTTGTTTCTGGATTCAGTTCGGTTAATGCTCCTGCAACACCCATTAAGTTGTTGATGATATTCGTAACAGGCTTGCGCGTTAATTGACCAAGTGCAATATGGGCAACATCTTCTTTTGCTTCAAGTAGTTTCGTAGCTGCTTCTAGTGCTCCAATATCATTTAATTCTGCCATGATCGTAAAGACCTGATTAACCATTTCTTCATTCTCAGAAAGAAGTTGTTTTAAATTGTCTAATTTTTCTTCCTTTAGTTGTTCTTCTGTTATCTGCTCTTTTTGAATTGTCGTAATTGGTGCAGCCATGAACTCACTCCCTTTCGTTATTTGTTGTTAAGTGAACGTAGCCAGGACGATTCCATTTACGTTGGACCTCAACACCATTTTGTGGATGACGTTTTTTATAACGTGGGTTTGTTCTAGGAAGTGGTGATTTTCCTTTTTGTTTCAATACTTCTACGCGTACTTTTGTTTGTTTGTACGCCGGTGTCGATGTATTGATGTCTGCAGCCGGTCCTGTTAAGAAATTAATCGCTGAATCTTTGCTAACAGAGTTCATAGGTAAGAACAGTTCATTTCCTTGTACGCGATCTGTCACTAGGGCATTTAATTTTAATGCGCCTTGAGGAGACACTAAACGAAGAAGAGCTCCATCTTCAATGCCACGTTCTTTTGCTAGTTCTGGTGATACTTCAACAAAAATTTCAGGTACTTTCGATTGAATACCTTTTGATTTATTTGTCATATTACCTTCATGGAAGTGTTCAAGCATACGACCGTTGTTAATATGGCAATCATATTGCGCTTCATATTCAACCGGTCTGATCCAATCATTTAAAGCAAAACGAGCTTTTTTGTCAGGGAAGTTAAAGCCATCCTCATATAGTAAAGGTGTGTCTTTACCATCATGGCTACCCCAACAGAAGCTACCCCAATTTTCTAATACATCATAGTTCGCTTGCGAGAAGAATGGAGCAAGACTAGCCATTTCAGCAAAGATTTCACTTGGGTGACTGTAATTCCAGTCAGCACCTAAGCGACGAGCAACTGTTTGTAGGATTTCCCAATCGGCTTTTGATTCACCAAGTGTTGGTAATACTTGATATAGTCGTTGCACACGACGCTCTGTATTCGTGAAAGTACCTTCTTTTTCAAGAGAAGGTGCTGCAGGTAAAATAACATCCGCATATTGTGCTGTACGTGAAAGGAAGCAATCTTGCACAACAAAGAAGTCTAATTGTGAAAGTACTTTATCTACATGGTTAGCATCGCAATCAACAAGTGCCATATCTTCCCCAACTAAATACATTGCTTTCATTTTACCTTCCATGATAGCATCTAACATTGCCATATTCGTACGACCTGGTTCAGGTTTGATTTTCACACCATATGCTTCTTCAAATTTCTTACGTGCTTCGTCGTCTATTACTTTTTGATTACCTGGTAATAGATTTGGTAGTGTACCCATATCACAAGCACCTTGAACATTGTTGTGACCACGAAGAGGGTAGGCACCTGCACCTGGACGACGATAGTTACCAGTAGCTAGAAGTAGGTTAGAAATTGCAGCTGATGTATATGAGCCACCTGTATTTTGTGTAACACCCATCCCCCAAAGTACACATGTACCGTCAGCATCACGAATCATTTCAGCAACATTTATCAACGTTTCTTTTGAAATGCCCGTTTCTTTTTCTGCATATTCTAGTGTGTATGTTTCAAGTACATGTTTAAAATCATCAAAGAAGTGCACGTTCTCTTTAATGAAGGCTTCATCATGCCAACCTTGATCGATCATATATTTTGTAACGGCCATTAACCATACTTGGTCTGTTCCTTGTTTTGGGCGCATGAAAATATCAGAACGCTCAGCCATTTCATGTTTACGAATGTCGGAAACAATTAATTTTTGACCGTGTAACTTATGGGCACGTTTTACACGAGTAGCTAAAACAGGATGACCTTCTGCAGGGTTTGCCCCAACAATAATAACAAGACCAGCTTTTGCGATATCTTTGATCGTTCCAGCGTCGCCACCTATACCAACTGTGCGTAGTAGGCCATCTGTAGCTGGAGATTGACAATAGCGTGAACAGTTGTCGACATCGTTTGTTTCGAATAATTGACGTGCCATTTTTTGAATTAAGTAGTTTTCTTCGTTCGTAATTTTTGAAGAAGAAATAAAGCCGACAGAACCAGAACCATATTCTTTTTGAATGCCACCTAGTTTAGTAGCAATTAAGTCAAGAGCTTCGTCCCAAGATGATTCAACAAATGCATCATTTTTACGAATTAATGGTTTTGTAATTCGTTCTTCAGAGTTGACGAAGTCCCAACCGAATTTTCCTTTTACACAAGTAGAAATAGCATTTACAGGACCGTCAGAAGGTTGTACTTTTAAAATTTTGCGATCTTTTGTCCAAACTTCAAACGAACAACCTACACCACAGAAAGTACAAACTGTTTTTGTTTTCTTCGTACGTTTACTACGCATAGCAGCTTCGACTTCAGAAACAGCGAAGATACCGCTATAGCCAGGTTCAACTTCCTTAATTAAATTAATCATCGGATCTAACGTATCTTGTTTAAGCCCAGTCATAAAACCAGCTTCGCCAAGCATTGATTTTTCCATTAATGCGTTACATGGACAAACGGTAACACATTGCCCGCAGCCTACACATGAAGAATCGTTAATGGCAACGCCTTCATCCCAAACTACTTTTGGTCTTTCAGCTTCCCAGTCAAGGGATAATGTTTCATTAACTTGTAAGTTTTGACAAACCTCTACACACTGTCCACAGGCGATACATTGGTTTGGATCATAACGATAAAATGGGTGCGACATGTCTACTTCGTGTGGTTCGACTTTTGGTTGATAAGGATATTTTTGATGTTCGATTTCCATTAATTCTGCAGTGTTGTGTAATGTACAATTACCGTTGTTATTATCACAAACTGTGCAATACAGCAAATGATTTTCTAGTAGACGATCCATCGCTTCTGTTTGTGCAGCTTTCGCTTTATCAGAAGTAAGCTGGATCTCCATGCCGCCTACTGCTTTTGTTGAACAAGAACGAATTAATTGACCATTCATTTCAACGATACATGTATCACAAGTTTCGATAGGATCAACAGATGGTACATGACAAATTTGTGGATGGGCGATGCCATGTTGATTAATGGTATCAAGTATTGTAGCTCCCTCTGCTACATCATACGGTTGGCCATTAATTTTAATTGTAGTCAAGGTATTTTCCTCCTTCTGCTCTTTGAGACTTATTTGACAACAGGTTAATACTTAGGATAAATCGGGAATAGAATTACGAGTTTTTTTTATTTTGATTGTCTTGTTATTTTTAAAAAAATTGTCTTGTTATAATGTCATTTCCCAATTTGTCCAATTTCTACACCAACATAGATGAAGAAACATTTATTACGAGTTGTCAATGTTGATATTGCTCAAAAATAAAAAAATCCACCATGAAAAGGCACGTATTATACATGCTTATGATTCATGGTGGATAAAATTCTTAACAGGCCTTGCTAAAAATTCAATCTACTTTTATTTTTTATTCAATATAACTATAGAATTTAAATATCAAAACCACCATGCCTATAGTTCAAACTTAGTTGTATAAAACCATGACATAAGAATCAAAATACTTTCATTCCATTTGTAATACCACTTATTATAGCCTTTTCAGCCGAAATGGACAATAATTATAGTAAAAATTATTGATTGAGAATAATTATCATTGAATATTTTCTCTTTAATTTTTATTTAAGTTGCTATATTATTAACAAACTATAAGGGTGACCCCCATAAACATAGGAAAAAAAGATTAATTACGTTGGGAGAATCGTTAAAATGTCAAAAAAAGTGCATGAATTCAACGACATTATTCGAAAACTACGCAAAGATATATTTGGAAAAGGACCAGAGCGTATTCATACTGTTTTCGTCGAGAACATGGCTGTCTCAACTTTATATGGTAATATCACACCGACAGAAAAATTTATTGCGAGTACACCTGAAGGGTTAAAAATGGTTCATGCTGCACGTACAAGGATGATTCAAGATTTGTATACTAAATCACCTCCGGAAGGCATGGAAGAATTGATGGGCACTAAGTTACTCCATTTATTTTCAGATATCAAAATTGAAGAGGATTTTGCTATTTCTGTATTTGTTTTTGAAGATAATATTAGTGATTAAAGGGGATGCCATATGGAACGATCAGTAGCAAGAGAAATAATACGTGTTGAAGGTAATCAAGTCAAAGAAATAGAAGATACTGTTGTCACAGAATACGCTGTCACAGTGAAGATTAATGAGCAAGAATTTGTGACAATGGTTTGCACGCCAGAGTATGTAGAAGATATGGTTATTGGCTATTTGGCTTCTGAACGAATTATTCGCAATTACGAAGATATTGAAGACATTTGGCACCAAGAAAAAGAAGGTTTTGTGCATGTTAAAACAAAGCGTGTGAATCCTTACTTTCAACAAATTCAAAATAAACGTTACATTACTTCTTGTTGTGGCATGAGTCGCCAAGGTTTTGTTTTTGCTAATGATGCATTAGTAGCTAAAAAAATGGAAGGCATTCATGTGCGCATTACAACAGATGATTGTTTTCGTTTAATGCGCGATATGCAAGATTTGGCTGAAATATTCAAACAAACTGGTGGTGTTCATAATGCAGCGCTATGTGATGCGAATGGTGTTTTATTAAGTAGAATGGATATTGGGCGCCATAATGCCTTAGATAAAATTTATGGTTATTGCCTAAAAAACAAAATTAGCATTCAGGACAAAATTATCGTATTTAGCGGAAGGATTTCATCTGAAATTTTACTTAAAGTATCGAAAATTGGCTGTGAAATTGTGCTGTCCAAATCCGCTCCAACAGAATTAGCATTGCAATTGGCAGAGCAACTCGGTATTACGACGGTAGGTTTTATTCGCCAGAATACACTTAATATTTATACACACAAAGAACGTATTCACTTGCCTAATGAATCACTCTAACAAAATGAAAGGAAGAGATTAAAATTACTAATCTACAAGACCAACTACACAGACCATTAAGAGATTTAAGGATATCAGTGACAGACCGTTGTAATTTTCGTTGTCAATATTGCATGCCTGCAGAAGTATTTGGTCCAGATTATGCTTTTTTACCATCCGATAAAATATTGAGCTTTGAAGAAATCGAACGATTAGTAAAGATCTTCGTTTCATTAGGTGTGAAAAAAGTACGCATTACTGGTGGTGAGCCTTTACTACGTCGTGATCTGCCGAAATTAATTGAACGCATTCATCGCATAGCTGGAGTAGAGGATATTGCTTTAACGACCAATGGCACTTTATTGAAAAAATATGCAAATGAATTGGCGAGAGCAGGTTTATCACGAGTAGCTGTTAGCCTAGATTCTCTAAATGAAGAACGTTTTTTCGAGATGAATGGCCATCGAGGAAAAGTGAAAACGGTATTAGAAGGTATAGAAAAAGCGGCAGAAGCAGGCTTACAAGTAAAGATCAATATGGTTGTTCAAAAAGGAAAAAATGAGCAAGATATCGTTTCGATGGCAGAATTTTTTAAAGAGAAACAGCATATTCTTCGTTTTATTGAATATATGGATGTCGGTAATTCGAATGGGTGGCGGCTAGATGACGTTGTGTCGAAGAAAGAAATCATTGACCAAGTTCATCAATTTTCCCCATTACATCCAGTTGACCCTAATTATAAAGGGGAAGTGGCTACGCGTTATCAATATGAGGATGCTCAGGGCGAAATCGGCGTGATATCATCTGTAACAGATTCATTTTGCTCAACTTGTTCGCGTGCTCGTATTTCGGCAGAAGGAACATTATATACGTGTTTATTTGCAACAGAGGGAATGAATCTACGAGAATTGTTAAGGTCTGGGAAAGATGATGAAACCATCACTCAAAGCATTTCGAATGTTTGGGAAAATAGAAAAGACCGCTATTCCGATGAACGGAATGAACAGACAATGAAAAAAAGGAAAAACTCAAAAATTGAAATGTCACACATCGGTGGATAGACGAAATAAAGGGGTATTAGTTGGTACTAGCTTAGTTATTGGTGACTTATGTTAAAAGACAGAAAAAAATCGGCAAAATAATGCCGGATTTTTTCTGTTTATTTATGCACAAAAGTGCCACTTTTTCCGCCTGTTTTTTGAACAAGGTATGTTTCTTTAATCACCATAGATTTGTCGACGGCTTTACACATATCATAAAAAGTCAGTGCGGCAATGGATACAGCAGTTAGTGCTTCCATTTCGACACCTGTTTTACCACTACATTTTACCGTAGCTTGAATGTGTAGTTCGTAACCGACTTCTGCTTTTATATAGTCAAATTGAAGATCTGTTCCTTGTAACATAATCGGATGACACATTGGGATAATATCAGCTGTTTTTTTAGCACCTATAATCCCAGCAATTTGTGCCACTTGCGTAGGGTCGCCTTTTTTTATGCCTCCCTGTTGAATCGCTTGATAGACCTCATCGGATAACGTGATTGTACTACGAGCGATGGCTGTACGATTTGTGCTTGTTTTTTCTGAAATGTCGACCATTTTAGGACGACCTTCTTCGTTCCAGTGTGTAAAATTACTCATTATTATTAGATTTCCTTTCAAATGTTTGTAGCCAATCTTGTTGTGAATTGATATTGATAAATGTGGAGCTGTCCTCTTCAAAGGGAACATAACATACTTGAAGTTGCTCTAACAAGACTTTCATACTTCTCTTGTTTTGTTGGACTAATTGCTGTGCTTTTGGTAAAGCACTACGTCGATATAAAGCAGCAAGAGGTTGTAATCTTGAAGCTTGTTTAGGAACAATAGCCTCATAACGATCATCGATAAATGTTAGCATAGTTTGGACAAATTCTGCATTAATAAAAGGCATATCACTTGCTATTACGAAAAACCACTCTACATCTGGAAAATTCGTCATTATATTATGCAGGGCAAACAGAGGTCCTTGGTGAGGTTGTTTTTCAATGATCCATTGGACTTTTTCTTCTACAAACTTAGATTGCAAGCTAGCATTAGTAGCAATAATTAAAGGCTGTAGTTGATTTTTTTGTAAGGCTATGAGACTGTGCTTATATAACGGCAGACCAGCAAATAATTCAAACATTTTCGGTTGACCATACCGAGAAGATTGACCGCCAGCTAAGACAACACCAGCCATTTTCATACGCGATTCAACTCACCAACAAAATGTTGAACAGTAGGAAGAATCAGTTTTGTCATGGCAAGTGTCACGGCATTGGTGGAACCTGGCAACACATAGATAGCCGTTTTATCGCGACTACCTGCTGTGGCACGACTAAACATGGCTTTTGGGCCGATTTCTTCATAGCTTAGTGTTCGAAATAATTCACCAAATCCCATCATTTCTTTTTCGAAAAGAGGAAGAATGGCGTCGTAGGTTTGGTCTCTTGGTGTAAAGCCTGTTCCACCTGTTACGATAATCGTATTGATGGTATGATCAACGCACCATTTTTTTACATGCTTTGAGATTTCAAGTGGTTCATCTTTTGACATTTGATAATCTACTAGTTCAAATGAAGCTTCTTGAAGTAACGATTGAATACGCTGACCACCCCGATCATCCGCCTTTGTGCGTGTGTCACTCACTGTTAAAATGGCAGCTCGTATGGGAAGTTGAGTATGTGTTGGGTGCAAGGTAAAAGACCTCCCTTTTATAGAGTTGGTTTTGTTTTTGCTGAAAAACATTGCTTTTATTATAAAGCTATAAATTAAAAGGTCAAACTAAAATTCTTAGAAAGAAAGGCAAAAACGTTTATGCATAATAGATATTCTAGACAACAATTATTCAGCCCAATCGGAGAAAAAGGGCAGCAACTACTAAAACAAAAACATGTCCTGATAATAGGTGTTGGTGCTTTAGGCAGTGCTAGCGCAGAGGCTCTTGTGAGGGCAGGCGTAGGAAAGTTGACGATTATTGATCGTGATTATGTGGAGTGGAGTAATTTACAAAGACAGCAACTATATACCGAACAAGATGCGCTAGAAAAAATCCCTAAAGTAATCGCTGCAAAAAAGCGATTACAAAGTATTAACTCAGAGGTAGACATCCAAGAATATATTATTGATGCAAGTACAGAGCAATTAATACCATTGCTTGCAGATGTAGATATTATGGTGGATGCAACGGACAACTTTGATATTCGCTTTATGATGAACGATCTTGCACAAAAATATCAAATTCCTTGGGTTTATGGTTCTTGTGTTGGTAGTTATGGTGCTACATATACGATTGTGCCAGGTAAAACACCTTGTTTACATTGTTTGTTAGCAGCGATACCCAATACAGGGATGACATGCGATACAGTAGGAATTATAAGTCCAACTGTTCAAATCGTAGCAGCTTATCAAGTAGCTGAAGTATTAAAATTTTTAGTAGGCAATGCAGAGGCATTACGTAAAAGTTATTTAACTTTCGATGTTTGGCAAAATCAACACTATGAAATAAACGTTGAAAAAATTCGTAATCATGATTGCCCATCCTGTGGCAAAAATCCGACCTATCCATACTTGTCATATGAAAATCAAACAAAATTAAATGTATTATGTGGTCGCGATGCTATTCAAATACGTCCACCTAAACCGATTCACTATAATTTTGATCAGCTCGCTACCCAGCTTCGTCCGTATGGTGATATTCAACAAAATCCCTATTTATTATCTTGCCAAGCAGAAGATTATCGACTAGTGGTTTTCCAAGATGGACGAGTTGTCATTCACGGTGTACAAGATATACAAAAAGCTAAAACCATTTATTATCGTTTATTCGGATAAAGGAGTGTTCCAAATGTTAGAAAAAAGAAAACCAATTGCTGTTGCGGAAGCGGTTCAACGGGTCATGGAGTTTGCATTCCAAGAAAAAATAGAGATCGTTTCATTACAGCAAGCACATGGGCGTTTTTTAGCAGAAGATGTTGCTGCAGACCAAGATGTACCAGCTTTTGATCGTTCGCCTTATGATGGTTATGCTATTCGCTCAGTCGATAGTCAAGAGGCATGTTCAGTAAATCCAGTAACCTTTAAAGTAGTGGGGGAAATTGGCGCAGGCTTTGTATTTGAAAGAGAAGTCAGTTATCGAGAAGCGGTGCGCATTATGACAGGAGCTCCTATCCCAAAAGGATGTGATGCAGTCGTTATGCTAGAATTAACGCACACATTTGAAGAAGACAATCAACCATATATGTCGATTAAACGCTCTTATGAAACAGGAACAAATATTTCCTATAAGGGAGAGGACGTTCAAAAAGGCGCAATTCTTATTGAAAAAGGACAATATATCAATCCAGGTGTTGTCGCCTTACTAGCTACTTTTGGTTATGATCAAGTACCAGTTTTTCGAAAACCAATCGTTGGTGTTATTGCAACAGGAAGTGAATTACTAGAACCAAGTGATGCTTTGCAGCCAGGAAAAATTCGTAATAGTAATGCCTATATGATAATGGCTCAAATTGAACGTGCTGGGGCAACCGTCCAATATTTTGGTAAATTTAGCGATGATCTAAATTTATGTATTCAGGCTGTAGAAAAAGCTCTTGAGGAAGTAGATATATTGATTACTACAGGAGGAGTATCAGTAGGTGATTACGATTACTTACCTGCCATTTATGAAGCCATTGACGCACAAGTACTGTTTAATAAAGTGGCAATGAGACCAGGTAGTGTAACAACTGTTGCGGCTCGAAATGGTCAATTATTATTTGGACTTTCAGGTAATCCATCAGCTTGCTATGTTGGTTTTGAACTATTTACACGACCAATTATTCGAACGGCATTTGGTAATAAGCAACCACATCTACGTAGAGAGCAGGCTGTTTTAAATGCGGACTTTAAAAAACCGAATCCGTTTACCCGTTTTGTGCGTGCTAATGCTTCTTACGAAAACGGTCAATTAGTGGCAGTTCCTTCTGGTTTTGATAAATCTAGTGCGGTTTCTTCCTTAGCAGAAGCCAATGCTTTTATTGTATTACCAGGTGGATCACGTGGATACGAAAAAGGAATGCAAGTAGTTGTCTTATTGCTAGAAGATTTGCAAGGAAGTGAGTGGCCATGGGGCAACATCGAAAAATCTTACAAATCGTAGGCTATCAAAATAGTGGGAAGACGACGTTAATGGAACAGCTCATTACACAAGCAACTATTGAAGGTTTTCGTGTAGGAACGATCAAGCATCATGGACACGGTGGTATCCCTATGCTAGAAAGTTCAAAAGATAGTGTTCGTCATGAGAAGGCTGGCGCAAGTGTGACAGCAGTTGAAGGGGAAGGTACTTTGCGTATGAGTATTCATCAAAGTAACTGGCAGCTTGCTGATATACTAGCTATTTATGCATCTATTAATATGGATATCATTTTAATTGAAGGCTATAAAAATGAACACTATCCGAAGGTTGTTCTTTTGCGACAAGCGGAAGATCAATCTTTGCTTCAAAAAGTAACCAATATCGTCTGTGTTCTTTATTGGCCGACATATCCACTAGATCAACCGTTAGATTATCCAGCTTTTTCAATTCATGAAAAAGCACAATATATGGACTTCATAATGAAAGAAATGAGGAGAAAATCATGACTACATCGTTGTTTGAAATCATTGATAAACCAATTGATGTTGAAGAAGTTAGACAAAAAGTAACAGATCGAAATGCTGGTGCAATTACTATTTTCATCGGAACAGTACGTGAAATGACGAAAGGAAAGAAAACACTACATTTGGAATATCAAGCCTATCCAGCTATGGCCATTAAAATGTTTGAACAAATTTCTAAAGAAATACAAGCACAATGGCCAGAAGCGAAAGTAGCCATTACGCATCGTGTTGGTCATTTAGAAATTTCGGATATTGCCGTAGTCATTGCGGTTTCATCACCACATCGTAAAATAGCCTATGAAGCCAATGAATTTGCTATTGACCGTATTAAACAAATTGTGCCTATTTGGAAAAAAGAGTATTGGGAAGATGGCACTGAATGGATTGGTGATCAATTAGAAAATGTCCCTTATCCAAAAGGCAATCCATCAATCAGTGAGGAGGGGTCTTGTGATTAACATATTACTATTTGCTCACTTACAAGAAAGTATCGGTGAGTCAAAATTATGTGTAGACCTGTCAGATCGTACTGTTGGACAAATTAAGGAATGGATGGAAATTCAATATCCACAAATTAATTTACAACATGTCATGACAGCAGTAAATGAGGAATTTGCAAAAGATGCAACGGTTGTAAAAAAAGGGGATACAATCGCCTTTATTCCACCAATTAGTGGAGGGTAAAAAGAAAAGATGTAGTTGATACAGTTTAGTTTGTATCGACTACATCTTTTACTTTATTTATCCCGCATTTACGGGCAGTTAAACTAATAATCAATGGGGAATGAAGAAAACCCTACTGATTATTTTATACTTTCATTAAATGAATGCACAGAAGCATAAGGAAGGAAATACCTATCATACAAATCACCCATGACCAAGCGAGTGACATGTTACCTGAACCAATCGCCATATAAATAGCAAGTGGCGTAGTTTGCGTTTTGCCCGGAAGGTTTCCGGCAAACATTAAGGTCGCACCAAATTCACCTAATGCTCGTGTGAAACTTAAAATTCCACCTGACACAATGGCCTTCAATGCAAGTGGAATAGAAATAAAGAAAAAGACTTGCCATTCGTTTGCACCATCAACACGTGCAGCGTTCTCGATGTCCTCATCAACAGATTCAAAGCCAGTTTTTGCCGATTGATACATTAAAGGAAATGCAACAACAGTAGAGGCAATAACTGCTGCCCACCATGTGAACATAACAGGTTGGTTAAAAAGCCATGAAATCAAGTTACCTAACACACTGTTTTTGCCAAAAATAATAATTAGAAGGAAGCCTACTACAGTAGGAGGCAATACCAATGGTAAAAGTAGTACTGTTTCAAGAAATAATTTTCCTTTGAAATTGCGTTTCGCCATCCATTTACCGAATAGAATACCTGCTACTATCACAATTATTCCTGCCACAAGTGCAATTTCAATCGAAAGTTTAAGAGGTGACCAGAAATCAGTACTCATCTATTAATGAGCTCCTTGAAAACCATAATTTTTAAATACTTTCATCGCTTTATCACTTTGTAAATAGTTATAAAAATCTTCTGCTTCTTTTGCATGCTTACTATCTTTAATAACACCTACAGGATAAATAATGGGTGTATGTGTATCACCTTTTGCTGTAGCAACGACATTGACTTTTTCTGATACAAGGGCATCTGTTTTATAAACCAAACCTGCATCAACATTTTCAGTTTCTGTATAAGTAAGAACTTGTCGTACGTCTTTTGTATACACTACTTTTGATTCTACATTTTCCCAAAGGTTCATGTTTTTCAATGTTTCTATACCGTACTTCCCAGCAGGAACCGTTTCAGGTGTACCAACGGCAATCTTATCAGCTTTCGTTAAGTCTTCAAATGATTGCATATGTTTTTCATTTTTCTTAGGAACGATTAATACTAATTCGTTAGCTAAAAGGTCCGTTCCTTGTTTTTTGTCGATTACCCCTTTTTGTATAAGCTCGTCAAACTTATCTTCTGCTGCTGAAAAGAAAAGATCAACAGGAGCACCTTCTAAAATTTGTTGTTGTAAAGCACCAGAGCCACCAAAGTTAAATGTAATTTTAATATTATCGTGTTCATTTTCATACGCTTTTTGAAGCTCTTCTAATGAATCTTGTAAACTAGCTGCTGCAGAAATCGTTAATTCAACTGGTTCATTTGTTGTTTTGTTGTTGCTTCCTTGGCTACCACAACCTGCTAAAATGCCGACTAGTAGTAACAATGAAGCTAATAAACTATAATACTTTTTCACTTTGATTATACTCCTCTTTATAACTCGTTATAACAAGACATAACTAATTATAATGAGTTATGTCTAAAAAAGAAATACCAATTTGCTAGAAACGTTCAAGATGTTAAAAATATCATAATTACGTTACTATAGTAATCAAGTGAAGCATAGGGGGAGATTTTTTACATGTCACATGAACATTCCTATACGATTGAAGAGGTTGCTCAATTATTAAAAGTTTCGAAATTAACGATTTATGATTTGGTGAAAAAGGGAGATTTACCTGTTTTTCGTGTAGGTCGACAAATGCGTGTGGATAGAACCGATTTACAATTATATATACAAAAGAGCAAGACTGGAGCAACTCCTACTTCGTCTACTGCATCGACTACTCTTACGACAAAAAACAAAAAAATTATTATAAGTGGGCAAGATTTAGTATTGGACTTATTAGGAAAATATATAGAGAAAAAACATTCAAAGAAAGTATTACGCTCACATGAAGGTAGCTTTAATGGTGTTATGGCGATGTATAATGGAGAATGTGATATTGCTAGTTTACATTTGTACGACGGTGATACAGGGGACTATAATACGCCGTATTTGAAAAAGATTTTTGTGAGTCACTCTTATATTCTCATCAATCTGATTTCTCGCCGAGCAGGCTTTTATGTTCAAAAAGGAAATCCATTGCAAATTCAATCATTTGATGATTTTAAGAGCAAACCACTAAAATTGATGAACCGTGAAAAAGGTTCAGGTGCTCGTACTTTATTAGATGAACAATTACGCATTTACCACATATCTCCATCCTCTATCGAAGGGTATAACGAAGAAGAAATGAGCCATTTAGATGTAGCTTCTGCTGTGGCAAATGGGCATGCAGATATTGGAATAGGCATTGAAAAAATATCTAAACTCATAGAGGTTGATTTTATACCACTTATTAGAGAACGTTATGATCTTGTCCTATTAAAAACACCTGAAAACCAACAACTGATTGAATCGGTGAAAGAGATTTTAAATTCACCAGATTTCCAATCAGAGGTAGTCGCACTAGGAGATTATGACGTTACTCAAATTGGACAAATTATATATGAAACACTTTAACTTCTTGCAGCAGTTATTTTCTGTAGCGAAAGTGAAACGGCCATTCACGACAATACAGGTTGTAGAGGATTTATAGGCAACTGCAATGTACCTTGCAGAAAAGTATTTTAGTACCAAAAGCTTATCAAGACGGCTACTTTACTACGTATTTTAAGACAAACTTGAAAAAAAGTTTATGATTTGATCACTAAATCGGCGGATTAAGAAAAGTGTAAATGGACATAAGGTAAACATGAAAGAAAGCTGGTTTTGCTGTACTAACTGGGCGATTATTCAATTAGAGTAATCGCCTCTTATGCTAATGGAGCAGGTTAGTGAAAGACTGAATTTTTTTAATTTTACTTTTGCACTAGACAAATACGATTTTTTATCATATAGTAAGTATAATAAAATCGTTTGCAAGGGAACAATAAATTCACATATTACAAAGAGTAATCGTGTTTTGTTTGATGCTTTTTGTAATATGTGAATTTTTTTCTTTGAAGAACTATGATTTTATTTAATACAATTAATGGAGGTCATTTAAATGACACAAGGTACAGTAAAATGGTTTAACGCAGAAAAAGGTTTCGGTTTCATCGAAGTAGAAGGCGGAAATGACGTATTCGCTCACTTCTCAGCTATTCAAGGTGAAGGTTTCAAATCACTTGAAGAAGGTCAAAAAGTTGAATTCTCAGTAGAAGAAGGCCAACGCGGACCTCAAGCTACAAACATCGTAAAACTTTAATTTTAATGATGTAACCATAAAAAAAAGGCATCCTTTCATTAGGATGCCTTTTTTTATGTGAAAAAGGAAGTGTGTGGTATGGAAAAATAGAGAGCTGCAATCAGCGGATTAATTGGCACAACTATTAACGATCACCTATCTGGATGAGAATAATGGTAAAAAACATTATCAAAAACAAATTACGAAATATGAGTATGAGCGTTCGTATACAAAGATAAAATAAATTTAAAAGATAGCGAAATGTTTTATAAAGACCAAGATTTCATGATGTATGAAACTCTGATTGATGATTTCGATATATTATTTTATTGAAACAGTAAGTAAATGAAACGATGACAGATGAAGGGATGATAAAATAATTCATTCATTCATATAAAGAATAAGCCTAGTTACTCAATGTATTTTGAAATTTATTATTAATAGTTCAGACGTATGATTGATGTAAATGTGTGTGTTTTTTTATATTATTTCATAAATACATATGAAAAGGAGAATGTTTAAATGATTAAAGGATTATATGAAGCCCATTTACCTGTCAGTAATTTAGAAAACTCTGTTGAATTTTATAAAAAGCTAGGGTTAAAACTTGCATCTAAAAAAGGAAAAGTGGCTTTCTTCTGGATCGTTAAAGGAGAAAGTTGGTTAGGTTTATGGGAAAACGATACTGTTCAATTAAAGTACCATCCTTCTATCCGACATTTAGCTTTTAAAATTGATGAAGAAGATTTTGAACATGCGAAAGAATGGTTGAACTCCATTGGAATCGAAATTCGAACAGAATTTGGCCTTACTGCCGAACATCAACCTCTAGTACTATCAAACCATCCTCATGCGCATGCTGCACTCTATTTTTCAGACCCAGATGGTAATTCATTAGAATTAATTACACCATTGAGATTAGATGATGTTGAGGATTTTAATGAGATGTCCCTTGAAGAGTGGAGAAAACGTTAATTGATTACAGCAATCCTCCCAACACCTGAGAGGACGAAGTATTAAGGATGCCAACACTTAAAAAACACAAGTAGAGGAATTACTTTTAAACCATATAAACAATTGACAGGTACTCATTAAATAGTGCCTGTTTTTTTATGCGATTAACATAGCCACTCAAATGGAAAATTAAATCCAAAAATAAAATGGTTAATATCATTAAAATTGGAACTTAAATTTAATTTAAACGTATACAGAGTAAGGAACATAAAATTTAAAGGGGAGGGGTTTATATGAGTAGTAAAAATATAATTATTATGATAGTAGCACTTATTGTAGAAGTTGTTATTACGTATTTTATTGCTTCATTTTTCTCGGTAAGATTTATCGAAGTAATGTTTTTCACTGGTATAGCTTTTGCTGGGGGAACGTTTTACTTTTCAAGTAGTGGTGGAGCAATGACTAGGCTCTTTGCTTCTCAAGCTAGTGGGCGAACAGGCATTATTCAGAAAAGAGAACAGTTTACTTATAAAATAGGTCCGATATTTACTGCTTCCGTTATATTCTTTTTAATTGGATTAGTATTCTTTCTCCTACTTATTTCGGGAATAATTCCGCCGCAAAACTAATTTATTGTTAAATCAGGTGTATTTATTAACCATTTTTATCCATCGTAATTAATTAGAAGGCTCTGATTTCCGCTACGGGCTACTCGCCTTCCTGCGGGCGAGCGTCGAGCCGCTTCCTCCGCTACGTTGCCGCTGACACTGCGTTTTCGCGCAGATAAAACAGTAGCCCTACGCT
Source organism: Lysinibacillus sp. FJAT-14222 (assembly GCF_001278875.1). Lineage (NCBI taxonomy): Bacteria > Bacillati > Bacillota > Bacilli > Caryophanales > Bacillaceae > Lysinibacillus > Lysinibacillus sp. FJAT-14222. The sequence continues at coordinate 21,650 of NZ_LIYL01000057.1, forward strand.
ACAATCAGTTAAAATGGACATACATTAGCAAAATAGCAACAAAAAAATCTTTTTATCACTCAATAATAAACCTATATTTTCCTAATCAACACGCTTGTTGTTAAATAGTTCTTAATCAAAAAACAGGATTGTTAGTTGAATAAACCATAAAAGTACCACTCTATGTGATGGCTAGTCTTAATTGTTTCGAAAAAACGTATATTCGGATATAAGGCATACAAAGGGGGTCATCCTAAGAGTGGGGGTATTGTGCGGAGATAAAAAAACCACCTAAATAAAAATGGCTGTAGACAAAGTTGCATTTGACTTTGTCTACAGGCTCTATAATAATGATTAATCGCTTAGCATTGCTTTTAATGTTCGTTTTTGCCAGCCTAGCTTGAAGTATGCGTACTGTAACACAAAATGTACGCAGAAGGTAATAGGATAAGCTATCCAAACACCATTTAACTCGAATGTAGTGTAGTGCGATAAAATAAACGCCAATGGCACCTCGACTACCCAAATTGCAATGACTAGGAAAATCGTAGGCCATAAGACAACACCTGTAGCTCGCATTGTAGCCGAAACGGTTTGTGTATGGCCAAAAATTAAATAGCTCCAAAATGCGATATATAAATAATTCTTTGCGATAAGTACCGTATCCTGTTTATCAATAAAGAAAGATAAAATAGGCTCCGCAAATAAATACATAATTAAAATAATAGCGCCGCCTAAAATATAGTTAATAAGCACACCTAATTGACGTATTTTTTTAATCATTTCCGTAGAGTTAGCCCCTAAAGCCTGCGCAACAAATACAGATGTTGCAATAGCAATACTCATTGCTGGCACCTGTGCATAGCTAGCCACCTGATTGACAACACCGTAAGCGGCAGTAGCATATGAGCCGTAGACGTTAACGAAGCCAATTACAGCAATTTCCGCTACAGAGATCGCAACCATACTAATGCTCGATGGAATGGCTAACTTTAATAATGAAGCTAAAATATCCTTCTTTAATTTAAAATGCTGCAAAATCGATTTGTCTAAGCGCAGAATATGCTTTGTTTTATGCAGGTAAGCAAGTAATAGTAACATCGTCACCAGATTGGATAAAACAGAGGCGTAGGCAGCGCCGTTTAAGCCAAACTCAGGCAGACCAAACCAGCCAAAAACTAATGGTGGTAGGAATGCGATATTTAAAATAACGCTTATGACTAAAAATAAAAATGGCGTTTTAGAATCACCGACACCACGCATAAAGGTTGTGTACACCATATACCAAAACATAATCGGTAGCGTGAAAAATAAAATTTGTGCATAGCTAATACTCATATCTAAAATATTTGCGGGTGTTTGCATAAAGCGTAAAATCCACTCAATGAAAAAGCCACCAAAAATCGCGACAATAATCGATAAAATCGTCGTGAAGGCTAGGGTTACCCCTACAACCTCCTTCATCTTCTCATGATTACCAGCCCCATAGGTTTGCCCTACTAAAATCGAGCTACCTGAGCCAATCCCAATAGCAAATGCCATTAAAAAGAAGAAGAACGGAAAGAATGCTGAAATTGCCGCTAGCGCATCGACTCCTAAATTGCGCCCAACTATAAACATGCCAAAGACTTGCCCAAGTGATTGCAGCACATTCGCTAGCATAACAGGGATTAAAAAGTTAAAAAAAGCTTTTTGCAGTTTTTTATCATCATGTAAAATTTGTTGGTCCATTTTTATGCCCTCTTGGGTTTTAATAACCCATCTCTTTTAAAATATGTGATAACGTGCGTAGGCGTTCGCCAATTAGTTCACCATCCGCGCTTAATGCTTGATTAAAGAGCTTAATGTCCTCTTTAATTTGTTCATTTTCCGTACATACTTCCACTGTCATTGCATCTCCCTGCAAGCCAACACGTTTAATAACAGGGTTTTTTTCATCATATAAATGATCGTAGCGATAAGCTTCCTTAAAATAAAGCTGAGACTCACATACTAAAATAGCGAGGTCAAGTACGCGATGAAGCGGTAGTTCCTCCGATTGACGTGACCATTTACCACCTGTGTGACGCCACACCTTAGCAGAAATATCAACCTTGCCTCTGTCATTCCATTGAGCTAAGCCAAGTGAAAGCCCCTGTGCATCTGTATGATAAGCAGTACGCCCATCAATATTGGCATAGTTTTCAGCAACAATAACAGGCTTATGCTTTAAATGTGTAGGTATTTTCATCAATTAAAACTCCTTGTTAATTTAAATTTAGTAATTTAGTAAATTACTGCATTAGTAAATATAACATTGGACAAATTCAGAAGTCAATTTTTGTGTGGGAATTTTTTTATCATGGATCACATAAATAAACCGGTTATAAAGGGAAAACATCAAGATAATCTTCGCAACATAAATAGGAGAATCACTACTGATTTGTTCGAAAGAATTTTTTTGCAGGCCAAAAACGTTATCTTGCAAGACTGCAATGATAAAAGGGGATAGCTACTACGATTTATAGAGAGTAGACCGAATTAATTAAATTGGCTAAAATGGTAATTGATTTATATAATGGAAAGTTAATTAAGTAGTATTCTTTGAATGCCGAAAAAACGAATGAAAGAGGGCAATAGAATGAGGATCCAATCTACAAATAATAATTACATAAATACGATTAAAAAAGATGAATTAAATAGACTATCTCCAGATTTATTTTTAGACAAAAATAAACAGGAAAAAGCGAAATATGAAATTATAAGAGAAGATGGTTATATTCGTCATTATGTAACAAAATTAAATGGTGAAAGAGTAATGATTAAAGAAACCAAATTACCAAAGGGACAAGGTACAGATCAAAGCACAGGCGAGATGTCCGACGTGTTGATAGATAACTTATTAAACCAATTTACAAAAACTTTAGATCATCAAACATCTGATGAATTATCGAAAACAGGATTAGCTGGACAGAAAGCTAAAGAAAAATTAATGTTAGCTTATCAAAATTCGATATAGTTACGTTTTAAGGAAAATTAAAAAGGGGTAATTTAGGTGATTATTTATGCAGTTTAAAAAGCGTTTAGGTTTATATATATCAGCTTTGTTAGTCGTATTACTTGTAGGAATTGTTTTCAAAAATGTATTTATAAAAGAAGCAACAGTTAATCCGATAGTAGAAAATGAAGATGGAACAAAACAGCTTGTTTTTGATGCAAAATTAACACGATTAGACGAATCATCAACAACATTTAAAGAATACAATGGAAAAGTCCTAATCGTTAACTTTTGGGCGTCTTGGTGTGGACCTTGTCAAGAAGAGGCTCCTGAATTAAAGGATTTTTATAATAATAAATCTGAAAATGTTGAGCTGTTAGCAATCAATGCAACTTCTAAAGATAGTAGTGAAAATGCCATGAAATTTCAAGAGTCATACAATTTGAATTTCCCTATATTTCTTGATTTAGATGGTACACTTCAAAAATCATTTGAAATATTGGCTTATCCAACAACTTTTATATTTGATTCTAAAGGTATATTAAAGTACACGATAAAAGGATCGATTAATCAAAAAGAATTAAATAAATATATTGAAAAACTCTACTAAAATCTGTATCTATCTCAGGCATTTATGGTCCAGCTAAAGAGGAGTGGGCAATTTTCGGTGTAGAAGCTCCAGAAATATAAAACTAATTAGGGTGAGGATATAGTGAAAATAGCAATTATATCAGATATTCATGGAAATAAAGATGCATTAAAAGCAGTGCTACAGGATATAAAATATAGAAATATCGATAAGGTTTATAATTTAGGTGACACTCTATATGGACCGCTATTCCCGTTAGAAACATTTGAAATGATAAAGAGTATAGATATTAAAAGTGTAAGTGGAAATTGTGATCGGATATTATTACAGTCTTCATCGGAAAATCCAACCGTTCAATATGTATTAGACATGCTCACGGAAGAACATAAAAACTGGTTACTAAACCTGCCATTTTCAATTCAGACAGATGATTTTTACTTTTGCCATGCTTCACCGGAAAATGATGAGCTGTATATGTTGAATGAAATTACTCCAAATGGTGTTACTTTAAAACAGACAGAAGAAATAATGAATTTAGTAAAAGATATTCCTCAACATATTATTTTTTGTGGTCACTCCCATTTACCAACGATTGTTTATTTACCTAATAACAAAATCATTATTAACCCGGGCAGTGTCGGTTTGCCGGCTTATGAAGAAGTCGAACCGTTTTATTATAAGATTGAATCAGGCACACCATTTGCGAACTATACAGTTGTAGAAAAACGGAATGGTGAATGGATTATTGAGCAGTTGAGCATCCCTTATGATACTACGGAAGTTATTAAACGAAGCGAAGATCAAAATAGATCTGATTGGGCCAGAGCATTAACATGTGGAAGAGTTTAAAGTGGAATTTTTTAAGTTAAAGGACTTGTTGATAAATCATAAAAACAAGTCCTTTATTTTATCATCTTAAATACTGTCGTGAGCTTTGTCTTTCACTGTAATTACCTTTAGTAGGTTCTTCTTTTGGATTAATAAAATAACGGAGGCTTGAACCGTCATTGCTACAACAAGCAAAATGAAATGTGAATTGTGGTAGAAATTTAATGAAAGAAAATAAAATATTGGTGCAGACGATAAGTACGAAATATATTGGTTTTTAGTTACTAAATAAATAATAGTTGAAATACAAGTTGTCACCAATAGAAGTTCAAATAAAATCCCGATTGAAGCACTATCAATATAATACTGTAAATCGTTTACATAGGACATATTAAAAAGTTCCCCCTATTTAGATGAAATATTTAACTAAATTGTAACACATTAACAAATTTGATGTATAGGTAATAATAGGGGATATTCGGGTGATAGAAGAGCTAATGAGCTATTTGAAGCTCTGGATATAATAGAATAAATACGTATATTATGATTGCCTACGAAGCGACAGCGACAAAAGCGCCCAGTCGGAACGGAAATCAACCACACGTTATGGTGAGGGGCTAAAAAAAGAGACTTCCACTGATAACTAGGAAAGTCTCTTGAAATTTAATTATAGTTCTTCCTGGAAATAAATCTTATAGAATTTTCGATTTGTAGATTCATCGTATCCTACTTCAATTAGTTCATCCACTTGGTCGATATCCTGTACATTCACCTGGATCTCAATATTAGAATCGAGTTTAATTTTACGTTTATATTTTTTTTCAGCTTTTTCAAGTGCACTCTCAGAAATTACGGTTTCATATGGTTTTACCGAATTTATAATAATATCTTTTTGTGTTGGTTCAGCATTATCAAATACTGTTTCAATATAATTATTTACTTGAAATTCATCTTCATTTCTAAAGTAATCAAGCGTTTTATTTAAAAGACCTAGTTTTTCAGTATTTGTAAAGCTCTCTTCTTTTAAAATATATTTTTTGCATTCAGTTAATGCTAAATTCGTTTTGTAATAATGTTCATCAGCTGCTTTAATCTTTAAAAATCGTTCTTGCCAGTAGACAATATCTTCTTTCCTTTTCGTTTTCATAAAGACAGCAGGTGCCTCATCTGTTCCCATATCTACGATAATGGCCATATTATTAATTTTCTTCACGTTAATTCCATCAATGCCATTGACGACCATTTTGTTGTGGTCATTTTTTACATCTAAAAACATTTCTTTTTCATCAATTTTAACGATGGCGATTATTTTTTTAGCTTCTGTAGCTAGAAAACAATTGTCAAATAATCCAATAAACAATTCGCCACTTTTAATGTTAGGATGTTGAGATACACTATGTAAGTGTTTAGCAATGTTGATTGATTGTTCAAGGAAACTAGTCTCCTGATCAAATATTGCCCTCACATATGTGTACACCTCGTTTAACCCGATGTCTGTTTCATGAAAAAATTCGAATTGCTGCTCCAAATCGATTTTGCTAAACGCTAGCTGTGTAAAAGCTGCCTCTAGCATGACCTCTGGCTGTGATAATGATTCCTCACCTAACACGAGTGTATCGTCAATAAAATGTAAAATATATTGTGATAACTTACTTTCACTTACTTCTAGCATGTTTTCCACCTTCTAAAATTTCATTGTAGATAATATACCATATCATAACCCTCGCAACATTTTCATATATTTTATTTTTACGAATAATAAAATAAAAAAGAACAGTGAATAAATGCATTTAAGAGATTCTTTGGGTCGCTTGCTATAGGAGAGGTAATTATATTGGATTTTCAATTAATTGGTGGATTCCTTTGAAATTGGCTCATCATCAAAAGCTGTGGATGACATTTGTTAAATCAACCACACGTTGTGGTGATGAGCTTTGAAATTGTAGGGTCATTACCGTAAATTGACATTGACGATAGCTGAAGTATACTGGGATTAAACGGAAATGGTGCATGAAGAAATCAACGAAGAGAAGAGGTCTTGAAATGCTCTATAATATTAAACCAACAGCTGTAGTAAGCAATAGTCGAAAAATGATTGAAGACGACAATTGGGGTGGCATCATTTCTACTATTGAATTGACAAAAGATATTCATGAATCGTCTTTAAAGGGGATTCATGATTTTTCCCATTTAGAAATAATTTTTTAATTTGATAAAGTTGCAGATGAAAAGATCCAATAGGAAGCGAGGCATCCAAGAAATAATAAGGACTATCCAGAAGTCGGTATTTTTGCACAAAGAGGTAAAAATAGACCTAATAAAATAGGTGTAACGGTTGTACCTAGAATTAAAGGATAGAACATTAATCGTTAAAGGCCTTGATGCTATTGATGGAACACCAATCATTGATATAAAACCTGTAATGAAAGAGTTGTTACCAAAAGGTGAAATAAAACAGCCGCATTGGGCAACTGATTTAATGAAGAATTATTGGGAGTAGTATATGTACATGAAAGACTGGACAATCTATTAAAATTTAATTGTTAAGGAGTAATCATTATGTTTTTAAATCTACATATTGAAACTGAGAGACTAGTAATTCGTCCATATGCTTTAACTGATTTGGATGAGTTATATGCAGTCGTTTCTGAGCCTAATTTTTATCAATTTATCCCAGAGGATGTGCCAAGCCGTGATGATGTTCAGCGAGTAATAGAGTGGTCCATTCGGTGTAACCAAAAAAATACGCCAACCCAGATATATAAGCTTAATCTAGCCATTTTGGATAAGGAAAGCCAAACGTTAATAGGCTATTGTGGCCTTGGTCCAGATGATGTTAAAGAAACTGAGATTGAAGTATATTATGGTATCTCTGAAGCTTATAGAGGGCAAGGAATAACATCTGAAGCAACAAAAGCCTTAATGAATTATGCATTTTATGAGATTGGTTTACCTAAAATTATCGCTGTTGTTCATCCTGAAAACGTGGCATCTTTACGAATAGTAGATAAACTGGGAATGAACTATGAATATACGTATAACAATCTTAATCCGACACTGAAGGATTTTGAAGGCTTACTTCATTATTCTATAGAAGCTAAAGCATTTCAATGAGGTAAATAAATGTATAGAGCGAACAGATTCTAACTTATTTATTAGTCCCTTTATATTGGTTATGTCTAATTTAATATGGCTCATTACAAAAAGTTAGAGATTACATTTATTAAAGCGTATGCCATGTATATTTTTTACCTAACATCCTAAATTAATGGTCCTCGTTTGTTAATAATTATCGTGTAAGTGCATTGTTGCCATAAGTACACATTGTTTGTATATCTATATTTACATTGTAGGTTTTCAGCTATATTTTTGAAGTTTGTAATTTTAGCGAGTATAAAGAGGACGATAGAAAAAATGGTTGGAAAAGAAATAGGATTTGGTTATCTACGTGATAAGATTGAAAGTCGTGGTTTTACAATCGGAGGAAACTGGGAATATCAAAAAAGGAAGTTTCGATTCGGTGTTATGGAAAGAAGGCAGAGAAACGATTTATTTACGAGTACCCTTATTGTGACAGAAGGGGAATTAGATTTCTATGATGCACAAATACGCGTCCAAAAGCCATTTGTAATCAAGGATGTTACGAATGTTGGATTAGATTATGATGAAGGTTCATTACTTGATGCAACTGGAGCTAGTCAATTTCAGGCACCGCTTGATAAGGATGGTTATATTCATGACAAAAGCAAGTGGGTGAGTTTTGGTGAGCAGGTAGTCCGAAAAAAAGTACTTCCATTTTTTTATTAGTATACATGAGGAATTTGAAGTAGTTTAGATAAATATTTATGTTAAGCCAAAATAATTTATATCTTTTATCCTTAATACAATTGGTACGTTATAATCAAAAACTAAAAATGTAATTGTCAGAAAAAAATACCAAGATTATAATAGTGACAATTAATCCTACTTTAAGAGGTGAGTTAATGGAAAAAGCAGCTAGTGATGATTTTCTTAATTCCTACCAAAAATTGCAGCAGGAACGACTCATCGATCGAAAAGAAGAGTATTTAGAGGTGCTGAAAAAAACAAAGGCAAAAGGTGAAATATTAGGGTTTGAAAGTATAGTGGAAGAGGCGTCTAAATGACGTCTTTTTCTTTTGGAGTTCACAGTTGATGTTTATGTTCGTAACTAATGTGTCTCTGGTGAAATAGTGTTTTTAGTAAAAAGAAAGGGTGAGAAAGTTGAAGAAAGCCATCATTCCAATATTGCTAACAATGCTCCTGTTCGGATGCTCTGCAACTAAGCATAAGCAATCCGAGGATCATGAAAATGCTACAAATTTACCTAGTCCTAAACTTGAAGTCATTGCAGACAATCTACAAACACCATGGTCTATTCAAAAAAGTGGAGATGCCTTTTATTTAACTGAGAGGCCAGGGAACATTGTAAAGATTACAGATAGGGAGGTGGAAAGACAACATGTGGAACTTAGTAAAGAACTTTCTACTGCTTCAGAGGCTGGGTTATTAGGATTTGTTCTTGCTCCAGATTTTCTTGAATCTAAAAGAGCATATGCGTATTATACGTATGTTGACGATACTAATCAATTTAATCGTATCATCACTTTAACGCTACAGGATAACAAATGGAAGGAAGAGCGTTTGCTAATTGATCGTATAAATAGTAGTTCTTATCATCATGGAGGTAGGCTGAAAATAGGTCCAGATGGCAAACTTTATGCAACAATAGGCGATGCGACGCAACCAACTTTAGCACAGGACTTGTCTGTACTAGAAGGGAAAATATTACGCTTAAATTTAGATGGAACTATTCCAAGTGACAACCCCTTTCCAAATTCATATGTGTATAGCTTTGGACATCGTAACCCACAAGGATTGGCGTGGGCGTTAGATGGCAAAATGTACGCGAGTGAGCACGGCAATTCTGCAAATGATGAAATTAATGAAATAGAAAAAGGTCAAAACTACGGTTGGCCAATTATTGAAGGTACCGAGGAACAACAAGGGATGGTCGCTCCACTATTTACATCTGGAAATAATAATACTTGGGCTCCGTCCGGAATAGATTATGACAAAGGAAAATTGTATGTTGCAGCATTAAGAGGAGCGGCAGTTTTAGAATTTAATGTTGAAACGAATGAACAAAGGGAATTAGTATCAGATCTTGGCAGAATTCGAGATATATTCGTAGATGATAAGTTTCTTTATTTTATAAGTAATAATACAGATGGACGGGGAAACCCTCGGACAAATGACGATAAATTGTATCGAATTCCATTGTGATATAATGAAAAAAACGTTGAATCGAAAGGGAGAGGACTATTTTGACTTCAAATTATAAAGAAATTGCAGTAGCAATTGACTTTTCTGAACAGTCATTGAAAGCATTTGAACAAGCAATTGAATTAGCACTACAGCACGATGCAGCTTTAAAGTTAGTTAACGTCATCGATACAAAATCCTTTGGGGCAATTTCAGCCTATGATTTAAAATACGCTGAGGAATTGAAAAAAGAGAACATAATTAAAATAGAAAAGCTAAAAAAGACAGGATTAGAAGCAGGGGTAATTGAAGTTGAAGCTGTAATAGAAACGGGTTCTCCGAAAGGGATTTTAACTCAATTACCTGGTGTTAGCTTAATCGTATGTGGAGCTACAGGTTTGAATCGGATGGAAAAAATGGTACTAGGTTCAGTTGCGGAGAGAATCGTCCGACATGCTAAATGTGACGTTCTAATTGTTCGTTAAAAGGGTCATAAAAAAGGTAAAGAATCTGCGTGCGTGAAAGCAAGCAGATTCTTTTTCATAGTATTATACGATTACTGTTCAATAGTAGTTGCGTTATCGATAATCTCTTGTGGGATATCGATTGTTTTTAGGTTATTGAATTCAGTATATGTTACAACTGTCTTCGTTTTTGATGAAAATTCCTCATCTTCCACTTTTATTTTCAAATCCATGTTCACATCTATTTTATTTGTATCAAAAGTTTCTTTATCAATGTATAGTACGTAGTCCATTTTATTAATCGTTAAATTATCAAGAGGATTTTCTTGAAGGTTAAGATCTTTCATCGATTTTTCCATTTCAGAATCGATTAGCTCTTTAAATTTATCGCCCTTTGCGTCTAAAGTTAAGACATATGCATCATCTGTTTGTTCGAATTTAAAATCACCGACAAACTTTTTAAGTTGTTCTAATTGTTCCTTAGCGTTTGCTGCTGATGAAGTCTCCTTTAAAATCGAATCGAAATCATCGCTTGGTAACTTTAACCATTGGTTGGAAGTTTCGTCTTTTACGAAAATACCTTGATCTTTATTCATGTACATTTCAACTGACGCTTCATTATTTTTATCGCCTTCGTCAAGCATATCTGGCGCTGTTGTTGTCATTGAGAAGTGCATACCCAGTGGGTCGGTAACTACATCCACGTCCATTTTTGTATCGCTGGTAAATGACTCTGCTTTGTCACCTGACCCCATTTTTGCCTCTTGAGTCACTTCCGCTTTTGCACTCGCACTTTTAATGTCTTCCTGGCGTTTCACGGCTTTGTCATACACTTGCTCTAAAGAGAGGTCACTTGTTTTAGTTGTACCTTTCGTTGGGCTAGCGCTACTGTTACAAGCTGCTAGAGTTAGTGCTAGTGCTCCAACACTTAAAACTTTAAAAAATTTGTTCATTACTTTCATCTCCTATTCTTGGTAAAAAAACAATATCTATTAGTATACATTACTATAAAAGGAAAAGTTTCATTATTTATTAAAAAATACTAATTCAATTTTAAAATAATAATAAATGCCCAATTTATACCTTTATTTATAAGCCTTCCCTCACGCTAAGTAACAAGAAAAAGTAGTCCATGAATAATATATGACGATCAATAAATTCGTTGTTAGCTATTGTAAAACATAGCAATGGCGCTGCTATAAAAGGCAATAAGCCATCGCTAGTAGATCAGTTTTTTTGCTATAGTGTTCAAATGGTTTTGTAATGTAGCAAAGAAGTAGCTCAGCTAATAGCTAATCCTTTGCAGCAGCAAACAAAGCTTATGTACTGATTATGAAAAGCGTTTTGTAAATACTTTCTGACAAGACTGGGGTTTTCAAAATAATAGATTGCCAATACAAACTATTAAAGATCAGAGCAGAGATTGTTATGCTTTTATAAGTAGAGAAGGGGATAGAGTTGACGCATTGTACGAGGCGTTAGAAAGACTGGCATTTGTAGAGCTGAGTCTGCTTTGTATTTAATATCGAACTATTCAAGTTGATAATCATTTAATTGAAGAAAAAGTTCAGGCGTGTTGATTAGGAAAAAATAGGTTTATTATTGAGCGATAAAAGGAGTTTTTCTTGTTGCTATTTTGTTAATATATTCCCATTTTAATTGATTGTAGCCAGTAGCTGAAATCAGAGCCTTCTAATTAATTGGGATAGATAAAAATGGTAATAAACACACTTGGAAAAAGTTATTTTACAAAAAGAAAAAGGCCGAGAAAATGATATCGTTTTCTCGGCCTTTTTTATCAGTTATAGCCCCAGATCATTGCGAATAATGTTCCTAGGATTGTAACAACACCTACGAATACTGAATATAAAATCGTTGTATATAACGTTTTCTTGTCTTCAGATTCACCGATGTGCATGAATAATACTAATTGTACAGTTGCTTGTGCAAGAGCAGTCACTAGTAAAATACCAAACGCCATATTATATGACATGTCAAATTTAACAACAGCTAAGGCAATGATTGTTAGTAACAGTGAGAAGCCGAAGCCCATCACATGTTGTTTTGGGAATAATTCCTTCATCAGCTAATCAGTCCTTTCAAGTAGACGAAGCTGAAGATGAAAATCCAAACAACGTCTAGGAAGTGCCAGTACAGTGAGAAGATAAACGCTTTGTTAGCCGTTTGTGGGTTTAAACCACGACTTGCTACTTGGATTAAAATTGCAACGCCCCAGAAGAAACCGAATGTTACGTGGGCACCATGCGTACCAAGTAAAGTCATTAATGCCGATAAGAATGCACTTGTTGTAATTGTTGCACCTTCATCTACATAAGTGACGAATTCATCGATCTCTATACCTAAGAAGCCAAGACCAAATATAAGTGTAATGATGAAGAATGTCATCATCGCCTTTTTATTGCCCAAACGCATAGCATGTATACCAAGACCGATTGTAAAACTACTTGCTAAAAGTAAAAATGTTTCTAATAAAACTGGTGTTAATTCGAAAATCTCAGCGCCAGTTGGACCACTACCAGTACGTGTCTGAAGTGTGAAATACACTGTAAATAATGTAGCAAATAATACAATCTCGGCGCCAAGGAAAATCCAGAAACCGAAAATTTTCAGGCGATTTTCCTCTGTACTATATTCTAATGGAAGTGAAGAATCGATTTTCATATTATTTATCACCTCTCAAACTTTTCTCAGTTGCCATAACTTCTTCAACTGAAATGTATCGACCATGATCTTTTTCAAATGAACGATGAATCATAAAGCCGAATACACCAATCATACTAATGATGGCTGGAACCCATAGATTAAATACAGCGAAAAATGCTGCAAGGAAGAAGAATCCGCTCATCCAGAATGGTGTGCCAGTGTTGTTAGGCATGTGAATCTTTTCAATTTTACCGGCTGTAATATCGCGACCTTCTTTTTTCGCGAACCAGTATTCATCTAAACGTGTAACAGTTGGAACTACTGCAAAGTTATACTCTGGTACTGGAGAATGAGTAGCCCATTCTAGCGTACGACCATCCCAAACATCTGCTTTTTCATTACGTGGCATATGTTTCCAGCTGTAGTAAATGTTATATACGATTAACGCAAAGCCGACAGCAAGACCAAGTCCACCGATGAACGATAGCATGTTCAATGGACCGTAGCCAGTTGACTCAGAGTAAGTGTACATACGACGAGCGTAACCATCCAAACCTAAAATGAATAGTGGGAAGAATGTTACGTTAAAGCATACTGCGATAAACCAGAAAGCAGTTTTACCTAGTTTTTCATTTAAACGGAAACCGAACATTTTTGGCCACCAGTAGTGGTAACCTGCAAGTACACCGAATACTGTACCTGGAATTAATACATAGTGGAAGTGGGCAACTAAGAACATCGTATTATGATATTGATAGTCAGCACTTGCCATTGCAAGCATTACCCCTGTAACCCCACCAATTGTGAAGATAGGAATAAAGCCAAGAGCATAAAGCATAGGAGTTGTAAATTGAATTTTACCGTGTCTCATTGTGAGCAACCAGTTAAATATTTTAACCCCTGTCGGAACAGCGATTGCCATTGTTGTAATAGAGAATACGCTGTTTACCATTACACCGTGACCCATTGTATAGAAGTGGTGGGCCCATACTAAGAATGATAGTAACGAAATAACGACCATACTCATAACCATTGATTTATAGCCGTATAAGTTTTTACGTGCAAATGTCGCAATGATTTCAGAGAAGATACCGAAAGCAGGTAGGATAACGATATAAACCTCAGGATGTCCCCAAACCCAGAATAGGTTGGCCCAAAGCATATCCATACCACCATTTTGCATTGCAAAGAATTGTGTACCGAATTGACGGTCAAGCATCATTAATGCAAGTGCTACAGTTAACACTGGGAATGCAAATACGATAATAACGTTCGTAATTAAAATTGACCAAGTGAACATTGGCATTTTCATTAATGTCATACCAGGTGCACGCATTTTAATGATTGTTGCGATAAAGTTAACACCAGTCATTAACGTACCAATCCCTGATAATTGTAAAGCTAAAGAATAGTAGTTGTTCCCAACAGATGGACTAAATTCTATCCCAGATAGTGGGAAGTATGCTGTCCAACCAGCATCAGGTGAACCACCAATGATAAATGATAGGTTTAGTAACCCGCAACCAGCTGCAAATAACCAGAAGCTGACTGCATTTAGACGTGGGAAGGCAACGTCACGTGCACCAATTTGCAGTGGGATAACAATGTTCATTAAACCAATTACGAATGGCATAGCCATGAATAAAATCATTAATAAACCGTGTGTTGTGAAAATCTCATTATAGTGTTGTGCATCAAGAAGTCCATTATCAGGAACTGCCGTTTGTGCACGCATTAACAATGCATCGATACCGCCGCGGAATAGCATCAAAAGTGCTGTAGCGATATACATAATACCGATTTTTTTATGGTCAACAGTTGATAGCCAGTTTTTGTAGAAATAGCCCCATTTTTTGAAATATGTAAGGCCAGCTACAATAACCACTGCTCCAACTACGATACTAATAGCTGCCGCTAAAATCATCGGTTCTTGCATAGGATGGAATAATTCTTCCATACTCATTGGATGCGCTCCTTTCAGGTTTGAAAATTAATGTGAATGTGTTTCTTCAGATTTTTCTTGTGAATCAGAATGATCTCCATGGTCCATATCACTATGATCCATGTCTTCCATTTTCATGTGTTCACTGTGTTCCATTGGAGCAGGTCTGAATTCTAAATGTGTTGATGAATAACTTGAACGACCTACGTGCTCAGCAGCTAGTAGTTCATCAAATTTTTCTTCAGTTAATGGTTTTTCGTTTGCTTTTACATCAGAAGCCCATTTGTCGAAGTCTTCTTGTGTCATAGATTGCGCTTCAAATTCCATTTCAGCAAATCCACGACCACTAAAGTTAGAGTTACGGCCCATGAATGAACCAACTTCATCTGCTGCAAGGTGAATAGTTGTTAACATGTCACTCATCGCATATTTTTGACCAGCTAATTGTGGGATCCAAAAACTTGTAATTGGTCCGAATGAATAAAGTTTGAACTCAATTGGACGGTCAATTGGTAGATTTACATAGTTCACAGTCTCAATACCTTGCTCTGGATAGCTAAAGTGCCATTTCCAGTTAGAGGATGATGCATAAATAATAAGTGGCTCTTTATTGTCATAACCTTCTGGTTGAGCCTCAACTGTACTTGTTGTTCTTACAGTAACAATAGCTAAGAATGCTACGATGATAATCGGAATAACTGTCCATGTAATTTCAAGTAGATGACTACCTTCTTCGTGAGGAGGCTCATAATCGGCAGATGCTTTTGAAGCACGGTATTTAGTTAGCATAAATGCTAAAAGCACGTACACGACTAGTAATATAAAGGCCATTGTAATAATGGATAAAATAATTGTGTCTGATAATGTTTTGGCATTTGGCCCTTTTGGATCAAAGATTGTTAAGGGTTCACAGCCAGCAAGAATTGCTAACGCACCAAATACTACAAACATTAAGCTTAACTTTTTCTTCATGTTTGACTCCTTTCTATAAAACGGCTATTCATAAATTTCATGTTATTGGGTATAGATTCGAAATTATAAATAGTGGGTAATAAGGTCACCTCTTTTAATTGTTGTATCAATCAAATAATCAGAAATACTTACAATGGCATGGTTCAATATGAAACATTGAATCTAGTATTTGATTGATCTAGTGCAAGCGGTTGCAAAGTCATTGATCTGTGCAATCGATTTTTAGACAATGTGTCATCTTTGATCGACACAAATGACGTTGTTTGCACATAGGATTATACGCTCCGTTTTAAAGAAAAAAAATTATTTTGTTATTGAATTAATAGCAAACAGGGGTTGAATATGAACATTTTTTGAACGAAAAAAGTTATTTTAATATTGGTATTTTTGCGTTTTCTAAAATAAACACTGTTAAAACGTTGAAAATACTGAGTTTATCATCTTTAACTAAGTAAATAGAAGTAAATAGTTTTTTTTATGAAAAATATCATTTCACATTTTAGACGTCATTTTGTAATAAAGTCGCCGTTAGGCTGAGGAGTTGAATGCATTTTTGTTGCGTTTTTTTTAAAAAAGGAGTATACGAAAAGTAGTAAAAAGGATATATCAGGATAAATTCTCAATGTAAGGGATGGCCGTAAAGGGGATTTTTGGAATGTGATATTAATTATGTTAATATAATTACGTGTTGCCATATATTGGGGTATCTATGTTTTACCTGAAAAGTAAAAATAGCAAACTAAGGATATTCCTAGTTTGCTAAATTTTGTTATAGAGACGAAAATAGAAGTTCTAAGCAGACAGAAAGTGGATTTTACTAATTTTAAGCACCAAGCTTTAGCCATTTTGCTACTTGTCCATAGATGGTATTTTGAAGTTTTGAGGCGAGGTTATTCATTTTTAAGGCAAAATACAATGTTTTCATTAAATTTAGTGTGCATGTACGTCCGCTAAAAAATGCCTCGTTATAGCCTTGCGTCATTAAATGCATTTCAAATTTATCGAATACCTGCTCTGTATACTCTATTAATGCTTCCTCAGAGTAGTCACAAGCTAATAGCGCTTCAATTATATTGACTAAGCGTTCCTCCTCGTCGTTGACAAAGACAGTATCTTTCCAAGAAACAAGTTTCAACGCATGCAAGATCGAAGGGGCATGCTGTAAATCAAATTTAGGGTGTTTAATCGTCATTGCTGCTAAATCGGCACCATGAGCAATGCTATGCGCCCAACCCTTGTCATGAACGTGACCTCTTGTATCCTTTTCCAATAATAAATAACGGCCAATCTTTTGGAAGAAAATTTGTAGACGATCGTCATTTAAAATCAGTAGCTCAGCATCTTTTGCAAGCAGACTTGCTACGAGTAAAGCAGAAAACGAACGAGTAAAGACACTATCTGTCATCTCTTCACCTATGTTTAAGTATAAAAAATCGTCGCCTGTTGCTGTATCAAATAAATATTGTAGCTGTTGGGCGTTCAATAAATTATCGCTAAGTAAATCGATAAAAGTACGATAAATTAATTGGTCTCGCAACTCTGCATCTGGTGAGCCAATGTGCGTTAACATTTCTTGTAACAGCCAATCGCCCTCTTGTAACATAAATTCTTGGCGTACTGAATGTGTCATAGTTGAAAATGATTGTAATGCATTTTTGATATTCATATGTAATTCCCCCGAAGTTAAGTTAATTTTCTAAAAGAGCCATTTTCTCCTATATGTTCTTTGAAGATACGCCCGCCTTTGCAATTACATATACAAAGGCATAGTGAAAATATTATATGGAGCTAAGTCTTATCATTATAGCGCTTTTTCAAAGACCTGTTTGATGATTTATGAAGTTTTCTAGTGATATAGAAGTATATTTACTATAGGAATTCCAGAATCTACAGAAAGTTGATATGATAGAAAAGCAATAAAAAGGGATAGACTTATTAAAGGATTGCATAATAAAAAGAAGACATATCTATTTAAATATGTTTCATTTTAGTTACAATATAACGGCTGACTTTATACCGAACGGCCATTCAGTAAAAGTATCTTGATTGGTTTTTAATTCTACAAGAATATTTGCATTTTTAATGGCGTCGATTAGCCACTCACTATAATAAAGATTCGGTTGAGCGTGTTGTAAGATTCGTTGCATATCTTTTTTGTCGATACTTAGAAGTTTATAGTTGCATTCAATGTGTACACTTTGGGGAATAATAAAAAGTGACTCATGTTGGTGTCCGATTGAAATGGAGCCAGGAATGTAACCTTGGATACTTATAATATGTGTAATCGCTTCTTGTGTGTATAAATCAATCTTTGTGCGTGTGAGTATTTCAAATTCAATCGGATAATCCTTCTTATGGGGGCCGTCCGCTGTAGAATATGAAATAACTTTAATTGATAGTGCCTCAAACGTAGGAGAGATACGACTATCAAATTCAGTAACTGTATCCATTAATTGCATGTATTCCACTCCTTGTGAAGAATTTGTTTCTTAAATGACAGACGAGATGCCTGTAAATAGTAATAAATGATAGCTATTATTAATTATAATACAATTTATTACAAAATATGAAATGCGAAAGCAGTGATTTTTTGTTAAAGATGCCCCAAGTGGCTCATCGGACGCCCCCCAAAAAAAGAAAGTCCTAGTCGGAACGGAAATCAATCCCATGTTATGGTGATAATTCATATAGGATCAATAAGTAAAATAGTGGTAAAGAGGTGAGAAAAATGACAAAGCGAAAACAGCATGTTATAAAACATGACAATATAGTTGTTTTTCCTGGTGCTGTTCAGACATTAATACGTGAAGGACATATGTATGCGGAAAATTATCAATATGAAGAAGCTGTGGCAAGCTTTGAAAAAGCATTTTTATATGAAACTGGAGATGAATTAGCATTAAGTGCCTACGCATACGCCTTATATGAATTAAAGGCATACGACAAAGTCAAAAATGTTTGTGAGCAATTGTTTACTATGGGAACTACATTGTATGTGGAAGTAATGGAACTGTATGTTACTGTATGTATGCAGCTAAAGGAATACCATCAAGTAGAGTCATTAATTACGACATTGATTGAAGAAAATGCACTTCCGGTAGATCAGGTAGAGAAATTTGAACGTTTGAGAAGCTTGAATCAAGAAGTGGCTAGGAATCTCCAGAAAAAAGAGGATGCGCAACGATTGTTAGAAGAGCAAGAATATGAACTTTCGGAATTTAGCGCATTATCACCAGATGAACAATCTATTCGATTACATCGCTTAATGGATACGAATGTACGACAATTAAAAACAGCATTGAAAGCTATTATTGAATGTCCAACGATCCATCCATTTGTCCAGAGTTTAGCACTAATACTATTAGTGGAACAAGAAGTATCAATTGAGATTACTGTTTCAAAATTTAACGAAACAATGATTGTTAATCCTATCAATTTAGTACTACCAAATCAGTTGCCTCAGTATGGGGAAGTAAAAAAAATAATAGAAAATAAATTAGAACAAGACCCATCGACGTTAGAAATGGTACAATATCTAATGGCAAAGCATGCCATTGTGACGTATCCGTTTGAATGGCACCCATACGAAGCCGATGATATTGCCTATAGTTATATTGACTTTGTACAATCCATGCTCGGAAAAGTGCAGGAAATGAACTATGAAATCATTGACTTTTTACAAATGTTAGAAAAACTAACAGAACTACATGAGGTATGAAATAAGTTGAAACTATACGCATCTATGTTATACTAAAATGGTTGTCAAAATCGTAGTTACGAATGAATTGTCTAACAATTAAACTTGATTATTTATTTGGAGGTATTTATACATGTCAGCAAAATGGGAAAAACAAGAAGGTAATATCGGTACTCTTACAATTGAGGTACCTGCTGTAGAAGTAGACGCAGCAATGGATCAAGCATTTAAAAAAGTAGTAAAACAAATTAACGTACCAGGTTTCCGTAAAGGTAAAATGCCTCGTAAAATGTTTGAACAACGCTTTGGTATCGAATCTTTATACCAAGATGCATTAGAAGTCATCGTACCTGATTCTTATGCGAAAGCTATCGATGAAGCTGGAATTATGCCAGTAGATTACCCAGAAATTTCTGGTACAGAAAACTTCGTACACGGTAAAGATTTCACATTTACTGCTCAAGTAACAGTGAAACCAGAGCCAAAACTTGGTGAGTACAAAGGTTTAGAAGTTACGAAACTTCCAGTAGAAGTTACTGATGAAGAAGTAGAAACACAAATTCAAGACCAATTAGCTCGTAAAGCTGAACTTGAAATTAAAGAAGACGAAGCAATCGTAGAAGGCGATACAGCTGTTATCGACTTTGAAGGTTTCGTAGGGGAAGAAGCATTTGAAGGTGGTAAAGGTGAAGACTATCCACTAGAAATTGGTTCAGGTTCATTCATCCCTGGCTTTGAAGAGCAAATTGTAGGTATTAAAACTGGTGAATCTAAAGACGTAGTTGTTACTTTCCCAGAAGAATACCATGCAGCTGAATTAGCTGGTAAAGAAGCTACTTTCAAAGTAACTGTAAAAGAAGTTAAAACGAAAGTTCTTCCAGAATTAAACGATGAATTCGCTAAAGAATTAGACCCAGAAGTTGAGGGCGTTGAAGCTTTACGCGCTAAAATCAAAGAGCAAACTGCTGAACAAAAACAAGCAGAATCAGATGCAGCACTTCGTGACGAATTAGTAGAAAAAGCTGCTGAGAATGCAGAATTTGAAGTACCTGCTGGTATGATTAACTCTGAAACTGATCGTATGTTACAAGAATTTGGTCAACGTTTACAAACGCAAGGTATGAACTTAGACCTTTACTATCAATTCTCAGGTCAATCAGAAGAAGATTTACGTGGACAAATGAAAGAAGAAGCAGAAAGCCGTGTACGTGTATCTTTAACACTTGAAGCAATTGCTGAAGCTGAAAAAATTGAAGCTACTGAAGCTGATATTGAAGCTGAATTAGAAAAAATGGCTGCTCAATTCAATATGACAAAAGAGCAAATTACAGGTGCTTTAGGTGGCACATCAGTTCTTGAAAATGATATTAAAATTCAAAAAACAGTTGAATTTTTAGTAGAAAACGCTAAAATTACTGAATAGGATTTTTTTGTAACTTGATAGTCCAATTAAAACAAGGTACGGCGTTAAACCGTGCCTTGTTTTATCACATATATTTTGTTTAGGTTTAGCTTATTCCCCTTAGGTTTAGTTCGACATAGTTAATGATGTTGATGATGTTACAACTACTTTCACCGAAAAATACATCCTCCAAAAGGAAGCGCTGTTTTTGAAGATGGGATAGGCAGAGCCTTTACACTTCTAATACATAGTATTGTTTGACTTTTCACACGATGCTAAATTGTAACTTCATTCAGCAGAGTCAGAGCTTAGTGTATTTTTATCAATTTCTCAACAAATGAGGAATAATGCTTTAATTAAACTATATAGCAAATACATCCTCTTCTGAATGAAGTTAAGCCTCTGGCGAATGTAATAGATTTTAAGGAAATGCAAGTTACTCATTTGAGTATCTGTAATTTGACTTATGGGTGTAACAGTGAAATCACAAGCTAAATACAGTGACGAGAGTAGGGAGCTTGACGAAACGAAAGGTCTCTGGTCGCTAGAGGTTTCTGAAGAATCAGTCAGTTACATGTGCGTGGAAATAAAAGGTATAATCAGTGAAATTCAGGTTCATCACCAAAAGTTGTGGATGACATTTGTTAAAACGTATGCCATTTATCTTCATTCAGTAGAAGACTTCTACCTCTGAAGTGAGATGAATGCGGATGTGCTTCCTTTTTCAAAATTTGATCTTCGTTACGACTGGGCGACTCCTTGGGGATTAGTGATAGAGGAACGAAGGCTAAAACCATCACATCCTGTGATAACGCCTTCGTGACCAACATCGGTGCCGCTGCCGCTTCGCTTTCGCGCAAAAAACATCTGTTGGCCCGAGACCATGGAGCGCAGCGAAGCGGCTCATCGGACGCCCCCGGGAAAGCGCCCAGTCGGAACGGAAATCAACCACACGTCATGGTGATGAGCTGGAATTCATCAAGTTAATGAATTGGCAGCTTTGTGGTAAATTCTAATGTTTTTTGTACAATGAATGTCGAAATTTTTTTAAAATCTCGAACCATAATCGCCGAGGTGTAAATGGATGCAGACAATTTATTTGATAAAGGTTCAATAATCTTGTAAGATTGTTGCTTGAATAGGGGTGAAACATATTGTTCAAATTTAATGATGAAAAAGGCAATTTAAAATGCTCATTCTGTGGAAAGCCACAAGAACAGGTGCGTAAATTAGTTGCAGGTCCTGGTGTTTATATTTGTGATGAATGTATCGAGCTTTGTTCAGAAATCGTTGTAGAGGAACTGGGCGGTGAAGAGGAAATTGAATTCCAGGATATTCCGAAACCGAAAGAAATCTTAGCGATTTTAGATGAGTATGTAATTGGACAAGAACGTGCTAAAAAAGCTTTAGCAGTTGCGGTTTACAATCACTACAAACGCATTAATACGAATAGTAAAATTGATGATGTAGAATTAGCAAAATCGAACATTGTGTTAATCGGCCCAACTGGTAGCGGTAAAACTTTATTAGCTCAAACATTGGCGCGTATATTAAACGTTCCTTTTGCTATTGCGGATGCTACTTCTCTAACAGAAGCAGGCTATGTTGGTGAGGACGTTGAAAATATCTTATTAAAATTAATTCAATCAGCAGATTATGATATTGAGCGTGCTGAAAAAGGGATCATCTATATTGATGAAATCGATAAAGTTGCACGTAAATCTGAAAATCCATCCATTACACGTGATGTATCTGGTGAAGGTGTACAACAAGCCCTTCTTAAAATTTTAGAAGGAACAGTTGCGAGTGTTCCACCACAAGGTGGTCGTAAGCATCCTCACCAAGAATTTTTACAAATCGATACGACAAACATCTTATTCATTGTGGGTGGAGCGTTTGATGGAATAGAATCCATTATTAAACGCCGTCAGGGTGAAAAAGTAATTGGCTTCGGTTCAGATCCTAACAAAATAGATATGGATGAAGGCTCAATTATGGCAAAGCTGATTCCAGAGGATTTATTGAAATTTGGTCTAATACCAGAATTCATCGGTCGATTACCAGTACTTGCAAGTCTAGAGCAATTAAACGAGGCTGCGCTTGTACAAATTTTAACGGAGCCTAAAAATGCACTGGCTAAGCAATATCAAAAAATGCTTAATCTAGATGGTGTTGAGCTTGAGTTTGATGAAGGTGCCCTCACTGCAATTGCAAAAGAAGCAATTGAGCGCAAAACAGGTGCACGCGGTCTTCGTTCAATTATTGAGTCAACGATGCTTGATGTAATGTACGAACTACCTTCACGTGAAGACGTGAAAAAATGTATCATTACGGCAAAAACAATTACGGATAAAGAAAAACCGAAATTGCTTCTTGAAGATGGCACTGAACTCGATGAAGGTAGCGACACAAAAACTTCAGCATAACGAACAGACGTGGCTGTCTATTGTTATGAGATAAAGAGTAATTTAGCTGACTTCGATTGTGCAATATTCGCACATATCGACAGTCAGCTTTTTATTCATTCATACATAAAGCCAACTGTAATTAGATGAAATTTTTGGCTCGCTTGATTAACTAGTGTGAATCGGCTTTTTAGACACATACTAGTAGTGAACAAGAAAATTTTGACGGAGGTGAATACCCGCATGGTGACAATACAAAAAACAACAAATGTACCATTATTGCCTTTACGTGGACTTTTAGTATACCCGTCGATGGTGTTACATATTGATGTGGGTAGAAATCGTTCTGTAGCAGCGCTAGAACAAGCAATGTTAGAGGACCAATTGATATTATTGGTAACACAAAAAGAAATGCATGATGAACAGCCTGAGGAGCAAGATTTATATCCAATTGGTACGATTGCATATGTCAAGCAAATGCTAAAATTACCAAATGGGACACTACGAATTTTAGTGGAAGGCGTAGCTCGTGCTTCATGGACTAACTATCAAGCGTTAGAAAAATATACGGTTGTTGACATCGATGTTAAGGAGGAAGCACTCGATAAGGATATTGAAACACAGGCTTTAATGCGTACGTTGTTAACGTATTTCGAAAAATACGCGAAAGCCTCCAATAAGATTACGTCTGAAACCATTAGTACTGTGGCAGACATTGAAGAGCCTGGTCGTTTAGCAGACATCATTGCATCGCATTTACCATTTAAGATTGCTGATAAACAAGAAGTATTGGAGATGCTCAATGTAAAAAAGCGTTTAGATCATTTAATTATTCGTTTGCATGACGAGCAAGAAGTACTTGATCTTGAGAAGAAAATTAATACAAAAGTTAAGCAATCCATGGAGCGTACGCAAAAAGAATATTATTTACGTGAACAAATGAAGGCTATTCAAACAGAGCTAGGGGATCGTGAAGGAAAAACTGGCGAAGTAGCTGAATTACGGAAGCGTATTGATGAAACAGGAATGCCTGAATCCACGAAAGAATTAGTGCTTAAAGAATTGGATCGCTATGAGAAGATACCAACAGCTAGTGCAGAGAGTGGCGTAATTCGAAACTATATTGATTGGATTGTATCAGTACCATGGACTAATGCGACTGAGGACCGCATGAATATCGAACATGCAGAGAACATTTTAAATCGTGATCATGACGGATTAGAAAAAGTAAAAGAACGCATATTAGAATATTTAGCTGTACGTCAGTTGAAAAACTCGTTACGTGGACCAATACTATGTTTAGCTGGCCCTCCTGGTGTCGGTAAGACGTCATTAGCTCGATCTATTGCAGAAAGCTTAGATCGCAAATTTATCCGTATTTCATTAGGTGGGGTACGTGACGAATCAGAAATTCGAGGTCATCGTCGTACGTATGTTGGGGCAATGCCCGGTCGTATTATCCAAGGTATGAAAAAGGCAGGAACGATTAATCCTGTGTTCCTACTAGATGAAATTGATAAAATGTCTAATGACTTTAGAGGAGATCCTGCAGCAGCAATGCTTGAAGTTTTGGATCCAGCCCAAAATAATACATTTAGCGACCATTACATTGAAGAACCTTATGATTTATCAAATGTATTATTTATTGCTACTGCTAATGATTTAAGTGCAATCCCAGGGCCGTTACTAGATCGTATGGAAGTAATCTCAATTGCTGGCTATACAGAAATTGAAAAGGCGCAAATTACCAAAAATCATTTAATACCAAGACAGTTAAAAGAGCATGGCTTGAAAAAAACACAAGTTATTATTAAAGATGAAGCAGTAGTAGATGTTATCCGTTATTATACACGTGAAGCAGGTGTTCGAGGGCTAGAGCGTCAAATCGCAACTCTATGCCGTAAAATCGCTAAGATCATCGTTTCTGGTGAGAAGAAACGAGTAACAGTTAGCTCAAAGTCTTTAGAAGAGTTACTTGGCAAGCATCGCTTCCGTTATGGACAAGCAGAGAAGGAAAATCAAGTCGGAGTAGCTACTGGGCTTGCTTATACAACTGTGGGTGGTGATACATTACAAATTGAGGTATCATTAACACCGGGTAAAGGGAAATTGCAGCTAACTGGGAAGCTTGGCGATGTCATGAAGGAATCTGCTCAAACAGCTTTATCGTATGTCCGTACAAAAATAGAAGACCTTCAGGTGGATGCAGAATATTTTGAAACACATGATATTCATATTCACGTTCCTGAAGGAGCTGTTCCAAAAGATGGACCTTCTGCAGGTATTACAATGGCAACCGCAATTGTTTCCGCAATTTTACACCGCCCAATACGCCGTGAAGTTGGCATGACAGGTGAAATAACATTACGTGGACGTGTACTGCCAATTGGTGGTTTAAAGGAAAAAACACTCAGTGCGCATCGAGCAGGCTTAACGACAATTATTTGTCCGAAAGATAATGAGCGAGATATTGAGGATATTCCTGAAAGTGTACGCGAACAACTAACATTTAAACTAGTGTCATCGGCTGATGAAGTATTGGCCTATGCACTGGACGGAGGTTTATAAGAAAATGAAAGTCCATAACGTCGAAATGGTCATAAGTGCTGTAAGACCAGACCAATATCCAGAAGATGGACTGCCAGAATTTGCACTAGCCGGTCGTTCAAATGTGGGGAAATCCTCCTTCATTAACCGAATGATCGGTCGTAAAGCTTTAGCACGTATTTCTTCTAAGCCCGGAAAAACACAAACGCTTAATTTTTACAAAATCGAAGAGCAATTGTTTTTTGTAGATGTTCCGGGATATGGTTATGCAAAGGTTTCAAAGACTGAGCGTGAAGCGTGGGGGAAAATGATTGAGCGCTACCTTACAGGACGCCAGGAATTAAAGGCAGTCGTACAAATTGTTGATTTACGTCATCCTCCTACAGATGATGATTGCATGATGTATGATTTTTTAAAGCATTACAATATTCCTTGTATTGTCATTGCAACAAAGGCGGATAAAATTCCAAAAGGTAAATGGGATAAACATAAAAAGGTCGTGAAAGAAACGCTGGATATGGACAAAAATGATCCACTTATTGTTTTTTCTTCAGAAAAAGGACTTGGCTTTGAAGAAGCATGGCGTACTATCGAAAATAAAATGTAATCAATTTCGTTGGCGTAATTGTAGCTGACGCTTCGCTTTCGCTAAAAAACATCTGTAACTGACGCTTCGCTTTCGTTACAAAGAACATCTGTAGCTGACGCTTTGCTTTTGCTACTAAAACATTTTGCTGAATGAAGATAAGAAAACATCTATTGAGTCTAATATTTAGGACAGTAGATGTTTTTTGTTTGAAAATGGGAGAAATCGCTTGATGAATGGAACATTTGACCGATAAATTAGATAGGAGGTGGACTAAATGGATATCGCAGCTTTATCAATGGCAATGAATCAAGCAACGCTAATGCAAAATGTATCTCTAGCTGTAACGAAGCAGGCAATGGAGATGCAACAGCAAAATACAGAACAGTTAGTTGAAATGTTAGATGCTCCACATCCGTCAGCCGGACATACAATTGACATTCAAGTATGATGAAGACAAGGTAGCTTGAAGTTGGAAGCTACCTCTATCTTTGTATCTAATGATAGCTTTAATAAAGAAAGTAAACGCACTAAAATGTAACTTTTTGAATAGGAAAAACTACCAATAATACGATATACTATTTGTAAATAAAATTTTTAAGGAGGCGGGATTTGTTGAAGAAGATTCCATACATACTAATGATTTTGTTACTAACGATTCTCGGATTTTCATCAAGTCAAACAGCCCATGCTGCCCAAATGGTGACTGGAACCTTTGTAGATGTAACATTTTCAGAATATGCCAATTCAAACGGAGTAATAGAAAAAAAGCTGAGCAAGATTACTTTACAAAATAATAGCGGTCGTCAAATTACATACAATATAAATAATAATGCCCGCCTGTATATTAATAATACAGAAACAACAATCGAAGGCTTTAAGATGGGGATGAAGGTAGAAGCGGATATTTCTCTTCGAAGTGTTGTTGAACTTCGAGGTACTTCTAGTTCTACAAAAGAAACAGAATCTCCGACAGTTGCACAAAATACAAAAACACTTGCTGGAGTAGTGACAAGTATTGATCCAAATGGATTATTCATTATGCTGAAGCCTGATATTGGGAAGGAAACTGCCTACTATATAAATAAAGATACAAGCTATCAAAAGAACTCCTCTGCTGTCGATATAAGTGCACTCTACGTAGGGGATCGTGTAAAGCTTAATCTTAAAAATCGAAACACATCCATTGTCACGAAAATAGAAATTAGTGAGACAGGTACATTAGTTGAAAACCTATATAAAGGTGAAATACAAGCTGTTAATGCCAATGCAAATAAGTTAACTGTCAAAAATCAACATGCATTTGTAAATTGGCAATTTGGCTCAGACTCAACAAAAGCTCTATCAACGATGATTTTTTCATCAAAGGTACCGATTTATGTTGGAAATACAAAGATTGAAAAAGGTCAATTGAAAAATTACATTGGCAGTGAAGCATACTATGCGACCGTTAAACAATTCGGCAAAGAAGTCATTGAGAAAATTGTTGTCTTGAAAAATAACGAGCGAACTTACTATGAGCCAATGCTTTCTGTAGATACTGAATATCGATTATTAAAACTTAAATCGGCAGGTTCAATGTACTTCCACGATGGAACGATTTTAATTCGAAATGGTCGTTTAATTGAGCCTACTGGATTGATGGCTTATGGTACAGCCTTTGTTATTTCAGACGGTGCTGCACGGGATCATTATGCACAAGTTGTACAAGTGACAAGTGATAGCTTTATGTCACCGAACTTAGCAGGTCATGATTTATATTATGGACGTTTGTCACAAGCGGACGGCTATTTAATTGAAATTGATGACGCAATGAAGATTGAGTCGAATGTTTTCAAGAAAACAGATCGTACTGTACTGTCAGTTAGTAATTCAACAAAGGCAATGGTCGATGATGGAAACAAAACATATAGCGTAATACCAGATATTGAGCTTTATTTATCTGAAGGTGATTATGGATACTTCTATGTAAAAGATGGACATGTTCAAGCTCTCCATATCCTTGATAATGCTAAGCCAGTTGCACCGTTAATGCTAGCAGGTAAACTACAGTCAGTAAAATCGACATATCCAGCTGTGATTAATGTGAAGAGCGTTAGTCAATGGCAAAATGGCCGTTGGTATGAAGCTGGGGAAATGGTTGATATGAATATTGACCAAGCTACGCTTATTAAAGCTGGTAAAGTTATTCAACCATCTGATTTAAAACCATCTGATCGTTTAGTAGTATTATCTAATCGTTTTGTTAAAGCTCATTTTATATTAGTTGATTAATAAAATATGAATCTGCGAGTCTCCTGCTAGTAGTCTTTTCGACGAAGGCCATCAGCTGCATGAAGTGTGCGAAGTTAGAGGATACTTATGATGAAAACCTTTGTCGCACTACTGGTAGAAGACGAGCAAATTTTAACCTATTATTTTTACCTATTTGACAGCTCCATATTGCGGATATGCATGGAATGAAAGAGAGGGACAAAAAAAGAATGCAAAAACATTTATCTAAAATAATGTTAGTGGTTCTTGCTGTATTTGTTATTGGTGCTACTATCCCAGTAAATGCATCAGCTGCTTCATTAGAAACAACAGGTGCTGTTAAAAATGAATATACATATGAGGAAGCTGTTTTCATTACAGGAACACCTATTATATTTAAAGGCACTAGTAAAGACATCAAAATCACACAAAAAGAATCTAAAGGAAGGTTAACTGAAACATATAGTTTAAAGCTGACAGCAAGTAACGGTGCTACATTGACACGAAATATTGCCTATGAATCTGATGTTGTGGATTATGCTACGATTGGTCAAAAAACATCGAATGGTGTAGTGAAAAAGTATACAGAGAAAATTGTTGCTGGAAAAATAACATATACATTGGTAGATTACCAATTTTCACAAGGTACTGTAACGGACAATCGTGCAGCCTCTGATTATTATTCAGGTAATGTGATTTCTAGAAAAACATATTCCTATCAAACTGGGACTGGAAAAAATGCAACTCAAAATTCTGTAACAATTGATACTGATAGTCGTCATGCTGGCTATGAAAACTTCTGGGGAGCAACAGAAACACAAATTACAGAAGCTGTTTATAATTATAGCGATGGTAAGACAAGCCATATGAAAAATCGTTTATCTACAAGTAAATCACGTGTACTAAACTATGAAGAAAACCTAGGGAGTTTGGGGAGCTTTGATGGTGGATATGCGGTAGTAAGTGAAAAGGATGTTATTTCTGAATATACGTATGATTTAGCCTCTGGACAAAAAGGTTCTATTGACTTAGATACCGAATACATGCCGACAATTGAACGTTTAATCATTCCTAAGTTCCGTGATTTATCAAATCATTATGCGAAAGAGGCTATCGAAAAATTATACTCTTTAGGTATTTACTCTGATGCAAGTAACTTCTTCTCACCGAATACCCCTATGAAGCGTATTGACTTTTCAACGGCGATTGGTAAGGCAGTTGACTTACGTGTTATGGAAGAACCGAAAACGAAAAAACCGACAACTACGGCAAGTATTTTTAAAGATATCAAGCGTACAGTAAAAGATTATGCCTATATTGAGACTGCGGTTCATAAAGGAATTATTAAAGGTGTATCACCAGAGTATTTCAAGCCTGATCATCCAATTACTCGAGCACAAGCCGCTACGATTTATGTGCGTGCCTTAGGGCTTGAGAATAAGGCGCCAGATCCAGGCTATATAACAAAGTTTAAGGATGATGCGCAAATTCCAGCCTATGCAAGAGACGGTATTTACATTGTAAATGAGTTAGGCTTAATGACTGGTGACCCTGTAGGTCGATTTAATCCAAATCAACCATTAACGCGAGCAGAAGCATCAGTAGTGTTAGAACGTTTCTTGAATTATTTGGAAAATGACTTAAAACAAAATTATCGAGATGACATATTGTTCTTTAATTAAAGAAAGGACTGAAATGAATGACGTATGCTAAAAAAGCATTTCTATCCCTGCTTTGTTTCGTGCTTGTCCTTATGACAGCAACTCCAGCTGTTACTCATGCAGCTACGACAATTCAGGATGTACCAACAAATAATAGTAAATACAAAGCTATTTCATGGGCAGTCGATAATGATTTACTCTCATTGAATAGCGCTAATAAATTTTTACCTAATGAACAGATAACTGAGCGAGAGCTTGTTGTCATGTTTGCAAAGCTTGATCGCAATTATGCATTAACGTATAACGACAGTGTTGCCTATAATTTCTATAGTGATTTTTATTTACCGTTTAATGGTACTTATACAGCAGCCAATCGTTCAAAAGCCGTTACACGTGGACAATTTGCGCGACTATATGCGGCCTTTAAAGGTTTAGATTTAGATGAGCCTCAGGCAGTTCAATATTTATACACAAATGATATTTCAACAGGAAACACTGGTAAAAAGACATTTGCCGACTTCAATCCTTCTACAAAGCTAACTCGTGGAGATAGTGCTGAATTTTTATACCGCGGTGTACAAAACGACAACTTTGCTGTACTAGGATTAAAACGTACTGCAGCAGGCCGTGATAACGATAAAATTACATTACCTCCGAGTTTCATGGGCTCAAGCAACACAGAATTTGAAGAGCCAAAGGATAATAACAACGATTTTACTGGACCAGAGTATGTAAATAATGCTCTACAAAGTATTGATGTTGAAAAACCAGATTTAATCGCAAATGACCAAGATTCAACGCTCATTACTGTATCTTTAAAAGCTTGTAATGGTGATCCAATACCTGATGATAAATCTTATACATTCCGTGTAACTTCATCATATGGTGCAAAAATCGTTGACACATCTGGTGAAGCTGTTCGAAATGTGCAATCAGATGGCTCTACTGTCTCTGCGATTGTTATAGCACCAAAATTAACAAAATCTGTACGTGATACAATTTCATTTGAGCTTATTAACAATACAGATCCTGGTATGAAATGTCTTGTAGGTGAAAAACTTAATGCACAAGTCCGTTACTCACCTCAACCAGAAATGCGCATTGATTATCAAGTGTATGATCCAGCAAATACTGATGACGAAAATGGAAATGTAACACCTCCATATGTACCGTATGAAAAATTACCAGAGTTCTTTACAGAAAATATTGTGAACGTCCATTGGATTGATAGAGAAGAAAAACTATTTAGTATTGGGCAGCAAACAAATGTAACCAATGCTTTAGGAAATGTTGAAAATATATATTTACAATATGGTGGCAGTGATAAAAAATACCCTGCATTAGGCTATGAAAATGCCATTTTACAGTTTGAAAACTATAATATTTCAGTTTGGCTGTTCGAAGAGATTGTTGAAAAACGTTTAGAGGATTCGGTTAATGATACGATTGAAATTATGTATATGATTTCAGATGATGGGCGTCCAATTTATCGTATTCAAGGAATTGATGATGCGATTGCCTCACAGGTTGAGAACATTAACCCAGTTGGTGCTATTATTCAACTTATGAGCTATATGCCAGATGAAAAAAAACTAACACTCGAGCATTATGACAGTGTCATGAAAATTTATGCTATTTTCACAAGCTTAAGTAACTATGATCGAACTGTATTATTAAAATACCAAGGTGGTAAATTACTTGGTCAAGTAGAAGCCTATAAAAAACGAGTGGAAGCATTAAAGGAAAGTGCGGAAGCAGCATCAAGACCATCTGGTAAAGATCGTTACACGAAAGTAATGGTTACATTAGTGAGACCAGGTGGAGAAATTATTACTGATTACCAAGGAACAGTAAAAATTAAATTTGACGGTGTTGAGAAAACAGCTTCATTCGTAACAAATACTTCGGATTATTTAAATAATACTGGAAGCCCAGGTACAGCTGTAGCGTACTTTGACTCAGTTATTTATGGGAAATCTAAAGCTGAAGCAACATTGGTAAATAAAATAGATCCTCGTTATGCCACAATATTGAAGGATTTAAAAGATAAAACAATAACGAAGGATATTTTCACAAATCCTTACTTTAGTAAAAATTCTTGTTCTTTAGCAACAGAAGTCGCATACGTAGTTGATTACTCTGCTTCCATGAAAGCTACTGACCAAACAAATTACCGTGGTAAAAAAATGATGGAAGTAATCAATCAAATTAAGGCTAAAAATAATATTGTTATTGAAACAAATACAAAAGCTACTGTTCTTGGAGAAGGCAGTACAGACAATGTATTGAAAAAAGATCTTTATAAAGCATCGAAAGAGAAGGGTGCCACAGATATTTTTGCAGGTATAGAAATCGCACTGTCTAAATTCTCAAATGACTCGAAAACCTCAAAAGCTATTATTGTCGTATCAGATGGTAAAACAAGTAAATCGAAAATGACAAAAGTGCTGAACGATGCGAAAAAGCAAGGCGTTAAGGTTTACACTGTAAGTATGGGTAAAAAATCACAAGTCAATGATGCAATGTTAACGCAATTGGCTGCAGATACTGGTGGTATTTATTACCACGCAATCGATAACTTACAATTACATCAAGTTTTCCAAAAAATTATTGATGCGATTTTATGCAAAACTGCGCCTTCAAGTTGCGTGAATCCTGAAGATTTATTTGAAGAAGCTACAGTAACTCTACGCAAAGGCAATATTACAATGAATGCAAGAATCGATGGTAATTGCTCAAATGTTGCAAAGATTAATGTACGTTTCCCTTCTTTAAGTGGAGATGCGCAATTTGAATTGAAAAAGCGTAGTGATAATGTCTACATGTTAACAAAACCAGTGCAAACAATGCAGGACTTCAAAGTTAATAATGAGATTGAATTTGTAGCGTATGATAAAGACGGTAAAATTATAGCTACAAAAACCACGACAATTACAAATTAATAGTTTAATACTCAAAATTAAGCTGAACTAATAGACAAAATTAGTTCAGCTTTTTTGATTTTATACAATAATTACCATAAAGTGTTGTTGATTTCCGTCCGCCTCCAATCCAATCAATTTATCTTCATCATATATATCAAAAAAATTTTTATCCTAACCTTCGAAATGAACCGTTTATTTAATAAATTTATTAAATTTGGCAATATTACGCCTAAAGAAACTTTGAGGTGATGACTAATGTACAGAAATGTTTATCTTAATTTCGACTTAGGGAACAATAGTATAAGAAAGTAAATTTAGCCTTGTTAAAAATAATAATTCAACAAAGGCATTTTTTTATACCTCAATAATAATTAAAAGAACAATAGAGTTGTAAGATTTGATTTAACTCTATTGTTTATTTCGAAAGACATATTTACCTAAATAAAATAATTGATTATCCTTATTCCAACGTGAAAGTAATAGTTTGTACGTATGAATAATTAGGAATTGCCTTTAGGAATCTTCAATATCAATCATCTTTTATTTGTTCATCATCGGAAGATAGGAATGTCTTTAATAAAACGTATATCATGTGAATAAGTTGATCTTCGTTACGACTGGGCGACTCCTTGGGGATCAGCGATATAGAGGAACGAAGGCTAAAACCATCACATCCTGTGATAACGCCTTCGTGACCAACATCGTGTTGGCCCGAGACCCTGCAGCGCAGCGAAGCGTCAGCGGCAAATGTTTTATCTGTGCGAAAGCGTAGCGGCAGCAACAAAGTGCCCAGTCGGAACGGAAATCAACCACACTTTTTGGTAGAGCCATTAAAGAAAATGTTCTGGAAAACATTAAATTTGAAACAGAACGTATAATTTGTTACACTTAGTTTATAATAATTCTAATGTAGATGACGAATTACAGTTCTTCATGACATGTTCACAAATTATAGATGAACTCTTGTCGAACTGTGCTATAATGAGATTTGTGAATTAGAACGTGTGAGGTGTTATTCATGCATACCATCGTAGTAGGCTTGAATTATAAGACAGCGCCAGTTGAAATTCGTGAAAAGTTATCATTCATAGAGAGTGAACTACCACAAGCAATGGAAGCGCTACAAAAACAAAAAAGTATATTAGAAAATGTTATTGTTTCGACATGTAACCGCACAGAAATATATGCAGTAGTTGATCAGGTGCATACTGGACGTCATTTTGTTAAACAATTTTTAGCAAATTGGTTCGACCTGCCAGCGGAGACATTTTCTTCGTATTTAACAATACGTGAAGAAGATGAGGCAATCGAGCATTTATTCAAAGTGACAGCTGGCATTGATTCGATGGTGCTTGGCGAAACTCAAATTTTAGGACAAGTTAAGAAAAGCTTCTTAAGTGGACAAGAGATTGGAACAACAGGAACGGTATACAATCAGCTATTTAAACAAGCGGTGACATTTGCGAAGCGTGCACATAATGAAACGGCTATCGGTGAGAACGCGGTATCAGTCTCTTATGCAGCAGTTGAATTAGCAAAAAAAATATTCGGATCTTTACAACGTAAACATGTGGCAATTTTAGGTGCAGGAAAAATGGGGGAACTTGCTATTGAGAACCTTTACGGTAGCGGTGTAGGAAAAGTAACCGTTATTAACCGTACGTTCGAAAAAGCAGAAAGTCTAGCAGCTAAATTCGACGGTGAAGCAAAATCTATGAAGGAGCTGCAATGTTCGTTACTGGAAGCAGATATTTTAATTACGTCTACAGGTGCAACAGATTATGTTATTGACTATGAACTAATGCAATTTGTAGAACGTTTGCGTAAAGGTAAACCATTATTTATGGTAGATATTGCAGTTCCGCGTGATATTGATCCACTTGTTGGAGATTTACCAAATGTTTTCTTATATGATATAGATGATTTACAAGGCATCGTAGAAGCAAACTTAGCTGAGCGTGAACGCGCTGCGGCTGATATTACTACAATGATTGGCAAAGAGGTTGTACAATTTAAAGATTGGGTTGCGACTCTTGGCGTTGTTCCTGTCATCTCGGCTTTACGTAAAAAAGCGAGTCATATTCAAGAAGAGACAATGATTAGTATCGAAAATAAAATGCCAGATTTAACAGATCGTGAACGTAAAATTTTAAGTAAGCATACAAAGTCAATTATTAATCAATTGTTAAAAGAGCCAATTTTACAAGCTAAAGAAATGGCAAATTCACCAAAAGCAAATGAACAGTTACGTTTATTCCAACAAATTTTCGGTATTGAGGATGCTGTGGAAGCTGAAGTTACTGCGATGACAAAGCAAGAGCTTGAACGCAAAGAACGCTTACAGTCATCAGAATCTTCCACTGAACCAAAGTACTCTTTCTAAAGATGTCTATGTGTTCGCGGTGCAACTTTAGAAAAGTTGCCCGCGAACGAGATTTTCTAATGATATTAAATGAGGCGTTTTCGTATCTGTATGGTAAACTAAGGATACGAAAACGTTTTTCTATTCTAGGCTAAAGTACATCACTTTAGCACATTCGATATAAAGAAGGGATGTCTATTGGCTGATTTGACAATGACAAGGCTATATGAAGTAATGATCGTCTTGTATGCGATCAGTCTAGTATTTTACTTTACTGATTACTTTTATAAGCAAGTACGAGCAAGGCGAATTGCTTTTTGGCTTGTTTCATTTGTATGGGTAATTCAAAGTGCCATTATTATATTAACTTTTGTGGAAACAAAGCGTTTTCCGATATTATCCTTGTCTGAAGGTATTCTCTTTTATTCCTGGCTACTCGTGACATTATCTATTATTCTGCACTGTATTGCACGAGTTGATCTCCCGGTGTTTATTATTAATATACTAGGATTTTTGTTCGCTAGTATTTTTACTTTTATGCCGAAACGACCAACAGGAGCAGTTAGCGATACTTTAATTTCGGAAATGCTTTTTATTCATATATCATTTGCGATTTTATCGTACGCAGCATTTTCGTTAACATTTGTTTTTGCGATATTATATTTAGTATTATATCGTTTGCTTAAAAAGAAAAAATGGTCACATTTATGGACAAGGCTGCCATCACTACAGCAGACGAGCAGTTGGATGAATGTGTCATTTTTCATCGGTATTCCAATGTTATTTATAAGTTTAATTTTAGGGTTTGAATGGGCACTACTAACGCTAGAGAGTCTTTCGGTTTTTGATGCGAAGATTATTGGGTCCTTTATTATTTTAATTTTATATTGCTTTATATTGTATGTGAATCGTAAAAGTAAGCTGATAGGGACAACTTATGCGTGGGTACATATATACGCTTACCTATTAGTTGTTGTTAACTTCTTTTTAGGAAGTAGTTTATCGCGATTCCATTTATGGTATTAGAAGAAAGGTTGGAGACTGTTGAGAAAAATTATTGTAGGTTCTAGGAGAAGTAAGCTAGCTTTAACACAAACAAATTGGTTTATCAATGAGTTAAAAGCAGCAGGTGTACCATTTGAATTTGAAGTGAAAGAAATTGTCACAAAAGGTGACCAAATTTTAGACGTGCAGCTATCTAAGGTAGGTGGTAAAGGGCTTTTCGTAAAAGAAATTGAACAAGCACTTTACGACAAAGAAATTGACTTTGCTGTTCATTCTATGAAGGATATGCCTGCAGTACTGCCTGAAGGATTAGTAATTGGCTGTATTCCACCTCGTGAAGATGCGCGTGATGCATTTATTTCAAAAGGACATGTGAAGTTTGCCGATCTTCCAGCGGGAGCTGTCGTTGGGACAAGTTCTCTTCGTCGCAGTGCTCAACTTTTAACAGTCCGCCCAGATATAGAAATTAAATGGATTCGTGGAAATGTGGATACACGCTTAGCTAAACTTGAAACAGATGAATACGATGCCATTATTTTAGCGGCAGCAGGGCTAAAACGCCTTGG
The DNA here is from genome assembly GCF_001278875.1 of Lysinibacillus sp. FJAT-14222. NCBI lineage: Bacteria > Bacillati > Bacillota > Bacilli > Caryophanales > Bacillaceae > Lysinibacillus > Lysinibacillus sp. FJAT-14222. Next base: position 58,756 of record NZ_LIYL01000057.1, read on the forward strand.
CTGGAGCGATGATGTTGTTACTGAGTTTTTACCTGTTGAGGATTGTCTTCCAGCAGTAGCTCAGGGCTCTCTAGGTATTGAATGCCGTGGAGATGATACGGAGTTATTAACGGAATTAGGTAAGTTAACAGATAGCATTACATGGCAAGAAGCACATGCAGAACGTGCTTTCCTGGCGGCTATGGATGGAGGCTGTCAAGTACCTATCGCAGGATACGCAAAGTCTAATGGGGAAGAAATTACACTAACTGGCCTTGTTGCTGCACCAGATGCCTCAGTTGTTTACAAGGAAACAGTAGTAGGCACTGATGCGGCAGCAGTTGGGAAAGAGCTTGCTGAGATTTTAACGAAGCAAGGTGCTTTTGAATTAATTCAACGAGTAAAGGCAGAGCAAGATGCAAAGTAATTTACCTTTAGAAGGTAAAACTATTATTTTGACAGGTACATCTAAGACGACAACAATTATAGATGACATTACAGCTTTAGGTGGTCAAGCAATAATTGCCCCATTGATTGAAACTTGTGAGCTTATCGATAGAAACGATGATGCGCATTTAGAGTTTGCGCGTCAATTTGAATGGCTCATTTTTACGAGTCAAAATGCTGTAGACGCTTTTGCCAACAAAATGCAACGTTTTAATTTAAGTGCAGGGCATTTTCAAGGAAAGATTGCTTCTATTGGTACTAAAACTACTACAGCCTTAGAAAAGCTTGGATTCCATGTGAGTTTTATGCCTTCTATATTTAGTGCAGATGTATTTGTTCAAGAATTTCCTAGTGTAGCAGGCAGCAATCCTACATGTCTATTTATTCGTGGAGAAAAAGCGAAAAAGACATTGAAGGAAGGGCTGCCATTTAAATTAAAGGAATGGACAGTTTATGAAACGATTGAGCGACACGGTCAAAAACAAGTAATTATTGATTGTATCCGAGCGAATAGCGACGTCACAGTGATTTTTGCTAGCCCTTCCGCTGTTGATGTCTATGCAATGGATGTAGCTTCAGTAATTGGTTGGGAGGCAGCACGTGTGGCAGCAATCGGTCATATTACAGAAGCAGTTATTTTAAATCACGGTGCTACTGTGGATGTTATGCCGAGCGTATATACAATGCAAGCAGTCATCGAGGAAATAACGAAAGTAGGAGAGAGAAAATGACAAAATTACAATTTCAAAGACATCGTCGTTTGCGTGCAAATGCTGCATTACGATCAATGGTAAAAGAAACATACTTGCACAAAGAGGACTTAATTTATCCAATTTTCGTTATTGAAGGCGAAAATATTAAAAACGAAGTACCTTCTATGCCAGGAGTTTTTCAATTTTCATTAGATAAACTTGAAGCTGAGATTGACGAAGTTGTTACTTTAGGTATACCTGCAGTTATTTTGTTTGGCTTACCTGCAGAAAAAGATGCAGTCGGAACTGGTGCATTCCATGATCATGGTATTGTGCAAGAAGCAACACGACTAATTAAATCTCGCTACCCAGAGCTATTAGTCATTGCAGATACATGCTTATGTGAATTTACAGATCATGGTCATTGCGGCTTAATTGAAGGTGATCAAATTTTAAACGATCCTTCATTAGATGTTTTAGCACGTACAGCAGTATCACAAGCAAAAGCTGGAGCAGACATCATTGCTCCATCTAATATGATGGATGGTTTTGTTGCTGCAATTCGCGCAGGCTTAGACGAAGCAGGCTTTGAAAATGTACCGATTATGTCATATGCCGTAAAGTATGCTTCTAGCTACTACGGGCCATTCCGTGATGCAGCTGATGGTGCGCCTCAATTTGGTGATCGTAAATCTTACCAAATGGATCCTTCGAATCGTATAGAGGCATTCCGCGAAGCAGAGTCAGATATTGCAGAAGGTGCAGATTTCTTAATTGTTAAGCCAGCTCTAAGTTATTTAGATATTATTCGTGATGTGAAAAATAACTATACATTACCGATTGTTGCGTACAACGTTTCTGGTGAATATGCAATGATCAAAGCAGCAGCTATTAATGGCTGGATTGAAGAGAAAAAAGTAGTGCTTGAAACATTACTTGGCATGAAACGTGCAGGCTCTGATTTAATCATTACGTATCATGCTAAAGATGTTGCACACTGGTTGGAGGAGAAATAAATGGCGCGTTCTTACGAAAAATCAAAACAAGCATATGCTGAAGCAATTAACTTAATGCCAGGTGGTGTAAGTAGCCCAGTACGTGCGTTCAAATCCGTAAATATGGATCCAATTTTCATGGAGTCTGGTCATGGTGCTATTATTAAAGACATCGATGGCAATGAATATATTGATTATGTATTATCATGGGGACCTCTTATTTTAGGTCATACGCATCCAGAAGTTGTACAAGCAATTGCAGAAACAGCAGCGAAAGGCTCTTCATTTGGAGCACCAAGCTTCACAGAAAATCGATTGGCCAAATTAGTATTAGATCGACTGCCTGGAATGGAAATGATTCGCTTCGTGTCTTCTGGGACAGAGGCTACGATGTCTGCTTTACGCGTAGCTCGTGGTGTTACAGGGCGCGATAAAATTTTAAAATTTGAGGGCTCTTATCATGGTCATGGAGATTCCTTGCTCATTAAGGCTGGCTCTGGGGTAGCTACATTAGGCTTACCTGACAGTCCTGGTGTCCCAGCGGATATTGCACGTAATACGTTAACAGTAGCGTACAATGACTTAGAAGGGGCAAAACTAATTTTCGAAAAATTTGGTTCAGAGCTTGCGGCAGTAATTGTTGAGCCAGTTGCAGGAAATATGGGCGTTGTACCTCCACAACCAGGCTTTCTACAAGGCTTACGTGAATTAACAAAGGAACATGGATCTTTGTTGATTTTTGATGAAGTTATGACAGGCTTCCGTGTTGACTATGGCTGTGCACAAGGTTATTTTGATGTAACACCAGATATGACAACATTAGGAAAAGTAATTGGCGGTGGACTTCCTGTTGGTGCATTTGCAGGGAAAAAGGAAATTATGGAGCAGGTAGCACCAGCTGGTCCAATCTATCAAGCTGGAACATTGTCAGGGAATCCATTAGCAATGACAGCAGGCTATGAAACATTATCTCGCTTAGATAATAGCTCTTATGAATACTTCAAAAAGCTAGGAGATCAATTAGAGGCTGGTTTCCGTGAAGCAGCAACGAAATACAATATTCCACATACTGTGAATCGTGCTGGTTCAATGATAGGTTTCTTCTTTACGAACGAAGATGTTATTGATTTTGCTACAGCAAAAACGTCTGATTTACAATTATTCGCTGAATACTTCCGTCTAATGGCAGAAGAAGGTATTTTCTTACCGCCATCTCAATTTGAAGGTTTATTTATTTCTACTGCACATACGGAGGAACATATCGCAAAAACGGTTGATGCCTTCCATAAAGTATTTGCACAATTAGCAAGATAACAAGAGAGCGAAAATACGTTCCTTTTATGAAGTAGTGTAATTCTCAATCAATTAACAAATTAGTAACCACTTCTTATCGATTCTAAAAATTCGATAGGAGGTGGTTTTTTGTATGCTTTTGAAATTTTCATATGAGGACTTTATTGCAAATAGACGATTCAATAACACATCTAATGCAAATGTGCAAAATTATAGGTATTTACTCTATCCATTTATTGAGTATTGCTTTGAATAGGGTGAAATCAACGCTGAGGACGTAACTCATGTACATTTGCGTGATTATCTTATGCAATGCCAAAAGAGAGGTAATAAACCTAATACAATCAACTCAATCATTTTGCGTATAAGAGCCTTCTACAATTATTTAGTCGATGAACAAATAGTAAAAGAAAGCATCACTAAAAAAGTTAAATTGCAAAAAACAGACGTTAAAATTGATGTTTTTACGGATGAACAGATTTATCAAATGCTTGCATATTATCGCAGTATGCGGAAGAGAGACTTGTGAGTGTGGTTAGTGGGGTAGAGGAAAAAATCACACAGGCTGTCTAATCAATAGCTATTGAGCCATTTGTGAAGCTATAGGAGCAATTAGAAGAGCATAACAAAGGGACTTACATATATGAAGATTAATCATAAACGCAAGTCCTATTCATATTGAAGTAAAGTCCTTGTTAGTTGAACAAAGATGGTATTAATATTTATCATTTTTGAATTAAATTCAGTGCGTTGGTTATATAAATTTTATCTTTGTTTAAATCAAGGAATTCATCCTTCTCATTACTAATATTGGGATAATAGCCAAGTGTTAATATTACATTTTCGTTTTCTTTAAATATAATTAAATGATTAGGCAATGCAATATTCATGCTTTCGGTACTTTCTTGTTCTGCTCTTTCAATTGAATTAATAAGTCGCTTTATTTCTTCTTTCGATTTAATGACTGAAATAACTTCACCTTCTTGCCCTCTATATTCTTCAGGACTTGGTGAAGTACTTGCGAATTTCAAAATCTCAATACTTGTAATTGTAGTATCATTTTCAAAAATACTGTTTGAACATCCTCCCAAGAATAAAGCCAACAGGGATAGTAATAGCAAATTATTTTTTATAATAACAAATCTCTCCCTACTAAACATATTAAATTCTTCAACTTGCACTGTTAGTTGAATAAAAAACAAGAGCTGTCTTAACAGCTCAATATTCTTCAAAGCACCAGTTTGTTTAATATCTTATTTGTTTAATCTCTCATTATTCATTACAGCAGGGGAATCATTTACACAGGTTGTCTAATTGGAGCTACAATGCCATGTGTGGGGCTGTAGAAGTATAACTGGCTACATAAAAATTAAACATACACACAAGTCCTATATTGATGGATATGTCATAATTCGATGTTGTTTAATTAAATCTTTGAAAATTGGTGCCTGTTAAAATTTTTTTCTCTTATTAAAAATATATATGCTAATTAGTACTATTCCCGTCACAATAAACAATACAGAAGGTATATATAAACTATTGTTTAGAGGAACCGGTTCACCCATATAAGTTGCTAAATGCCTTACCGCACTACTAACAAGGCAATGTAAAAATAGCATTAAACTTCCTAAACAAAAGAAAACAAGTCCTGTATAATACAACTCTTTCATTATGAATCCTCCAATTGATAGCCTGCACTTTTCTTAATTAACTGAAAATTCCTTTACATGTGTGATAAAGCGTTTAAGAATAAAGCGAAAACAAAGCTGATAACCGTAAAACCAGCAAGTGGAGCTGCAAAGGCCTTGTTGTTCTTAAACTCCAATATTGTAAATATAGCACCTAAAGCACAAATAATAAACCATGTTGGGATAAAAATTAAGTTTGCGATATTAACAGGTAGCAATGTATAAAAACCTGCAATGTATAATATCCAATTGATAATTAGTAAACCAAATATACAATAAGATCTCTTATAAGGGGGTGAATCTTTCCTATATTTTTCAACCCTTAGTAAAGGAAAAAAGAAGATAATAACTAATGTAACTACACAAAGTCCAATTAAAATCGAAGATAACCCCAAAACATAACCTCCCATTCGCATTGAATTTTCAATTATTCTGCACCGTTAGTAATAACTGAACAACCAGTTGATGGATATAGTGTAACATTTTTATAAATGTTGATACGGAATGAATGTGTATGCTAGAAGTATTTTCAGACATGTTATTTTTTTTACATAAAACATCTGTACCAGTTGCTTCGCTTTCGCTACCAAAACACATTTGTAGCTTACGCTTTGCTTACGCTACAGAAATAATTGCCGAAAGAAGTTAAAAAATCCATTGGATATATCAATGAATAAAAATAATCGTTATTACTTGAAAAAAATTATTAAAATTATAACTTTCAGCATAGCCAAATTGTGGGCGAAATCGTATATAATATAGCTATTCGTAAAAGAAAGTAGTGAATTGATATGGCAACTGGCACACATATGGTCGAAGTACCCGTAGGAATTGAAAATGTATGGGATTTCGTTAGCGATATGGAAAAATGGGCAAAGCTTGTCCCAGGTTATAATGCACATGAAATGATTGATGAAAAACATTCAAATTGGACGTTTAAAGGCAATGTTGGTGTACTGAAAAAAACAGTACAAGTAGAGATTACTATTTTAGAATGGGCAGCGCCTACAAAAGTAACATTCGAATTAAAAGGACTTTCTGACAACTTTTCAGGAAACGGTTATTTCCTTGCAGAAAGTATTGATGCAGAAAATACAAAAATGACAGGCTTCTTAGAAGTAACAGCAGGAGGATTAGCTGGTCCTGTTTTAAATCCAATCTTTAAGCCAATCGTACCAAAAGCAACACGAATGTTAACAGATCGTGTAGCAAATAAAATTAAATTGGTGAATGTATAATTACGCTGTTGAACCAACAGTAAAAGGGCATGCTAGAAGTTTTTCTAGTATGCCCTTTTTAGGCTCATCATCATAACGTGGGGTTGATTTCCGTTCCAGCCGGGGGCGTCCGATGAGCCGCTTCACTCGCGTTGCTCGCTCCATGGTCTCGGGCCAACAGATGTTTTTTGCGCGAAAGCGAAGCGGCAGCGGCACCGATGTTGGTTACGAAGGCGTTATCACAGGACGTGATGCATTTAGCCTTCGTTCCTCTATCGCTGATCCCCAAGGAGTCGCCCAGCCGGAACGAAGATCAACTTATATACATAGCCTATATTTTACTAATGGCACTACAAACTTTAAATGATGAACCATTTTTAATATAAAAATAAAAAATTCTGCGTGAACTTTTATAAAGAAGGGCAAGCACGAAAAAAATTTTTTCCTTATCATTTGATGCTTTTATTAAACATCCTATAGCATACTAACCTCCGGAGCTTCATATGATGCAAGAGGAGGGATTATTATCGAACACAAAATTTGGAATATGAGTGAAACTTTTTGTTTTCCTGGTTATGGCTGCCCAACAGAAATAGCGGCTGTGCAAATTAAGCCTCAGTGGCAGACAATGCAGTTAGAAGATTCACTACGATTAATGGGTATTTATCATATCACAGCACATGTTCGCTTTGATTTTCAAGACATGCAAGCTTTCATTGATGATGAAGAATTAGTACGAATCGATGCACTTGATCTTCAAGGAGATACTGGTTATTTTGAGTATGCAGTCCCTTTACATGTGGATTTACCAAAGGATGCAGCTATTGAAGATTTAATGGTAAAGGATATTCGACCTATCTTGACTAATCAGATGTGTCAGCTCGAATGGACGGTTACAAGTATTTTTAATGAGCCAGAGCCAGTATTTGAAAAAGCTAATGTTTTAGAAAAACTGCCTGTTACTGCAAATGCCTCTGCTCAAATAGAGAAGGTTGCCCTTGTAGAAGAAACGGCACAGATAAAACAACTCGCAGATGTAGTGACTTCGATACAAGAAGAAAAACCTGCAGCTGTAGTAGCTTCGACACAAGAAGAAAAACCTACAGCTGTAGTAGCTTCGATACAAGAAGAAAAACCTGCAACTGTAGTAGCTTCGATACAAGAAGAAAAACCTGCAACTGTAGTAGCTTCAACACAAGAAGAAAAATCTACAGCTGTAGTAGCTTCAATACAAGAAGAAATATCGAAGGCTGTAAAATATTCAGCACAAAAGGAAAAGTCTGAAGCTGTAATAGCTCCAGCACGAAAAGAAAAACCGGAACCAGTTGAGCAAAAGACATTATTGAGGGAATCCTCAAGTCATATTGTAGTCCGTGAATCCAGCTCCTGGCATGAAATTCCATCTATGATCTGGGATTTAAAGGAAGACTATACACCGCTAAAGGTTCGTGTTTCAAATGATCTCATTCAAAAGTAAATAGCATAGAAGTAGCAAGAGCAATAAGATAATAAAATCGCCGGATGTTGGAATGATGATGACACGTATAAATTGAAAAACACAAATTGGCACAATAATCGTTTTGGAATAAAAACGAAATTGTCGTAGCCAAGGTGGTAAAAGCCAAGGATTATACTTACGTCGTCGCATTTGAATTTTCACTTCCTCTCTATTTACTTTGTAATGCTTCCTAAACAATGACTAAATCACTTGAAAAATTGCACGATTTTGCGGTACAATGTGAAAAAGTCGAATATAGATGCTATGACAGGGAAGAGTAAATTATTAGTACATTTTAAGAGAGGAAACGGTAGCTGAAAAGTTTCTATTTGTACCTAATTGAATGTAGCCCTTGAGCAGCTTTAGTGAACTAACAGTAGTTAAAGCCGGTTAAACACCGTTACCGAATTGAGAGCCAGTAGTAAAAGGCTTAAGCAAAGTAGTACATTCTATTTCCTGATGAAAAGTGTGTATAGTGACCGCTTAACTCGCCTCTGCTGGAATTAAAGGTGGTACCGCGAACTTAAACTCCTTCGTCCTTTTAGACGTTAGGAGTTTTTTTTATTTTCATTAAATCTTCTGGTAAATGTGCCTCAGCATGAGACATAAAAACAGAAGGATTGGTACTATCTCACACCGGTGAAATAAATAAATCAACAGGAGGAGTCAAAATGACAGAAAACATCTCAATGCCGACAAAATATGATCCGCTATCAATAGAAGCGGGTCGTTATGAATGGTGGTTGCAAGGAAAATTTTTCGAGGCACAGCCTACAAGTGAAAAGGAACCTTATTCAATCGTTATTCCACCACCGAATGTAACAGGTAGACTACATCTTGGTCATGCTTGGGATACAACATTACAAGATATTTTAACTCGTATGAAGCGCATGCAAGGTTATGATGCACTTTGGTTACCAGGAATGGACCATGCAGGTATTGCGACACAAGCAAAAGTAGAGGCCAAACTGCGTGAAGATAATATTACACGTTATGATTTAGGTCGTGAAAAATTCCTCGAAAAAACATGGGAATGGAAAGAAGAGTACGCTGGCCATATTCGTGATCAATGGGCGAAGCTTGGTCTTGGATTAGATTATTCTCGTGAGCGTTTCACACTTGATAAAGGTCTTTCCGATGCAGTTAAAACTGTTTTCGTTCAATTATATGAAAAGGGCTTAATCTATCGTGGTGAACGCATTATTAACTGGGACCCTGCTGCAAAAACAGCATTATCAGATATTGAAGTTATTTATAAAGATGTTCAAGGTGCATTCTATCACATGAAATACCCATTAGCTGATGGCTCAGGACATGTGGAAGTAGCTACAACACGTCCTGAAACAATGCTAGGTGACTCTGGGGTAGCCGTTCACCCGAAAGATGAGCGTTATCAACACTTAATCGGTAAAACAGTTATTTTACCAATCGTAGGTCGTGAAATTCCTATCGTAGCAGACGAGTACGTAGATATGGAATTTGGTACTGGGGTTGTAAAAATGACACCAGCACACGATCCGAACGACTTTGAAGTTGGTAACCGCCACAACCTAGAACGCATTCTTGTCATGAATGAAGATGGTACAATGAACGAGCTTGCTGGCAAGTATAACGGTATGGATCGCTTTGAATGCCGTAAACAAATTGTAGCTGATTTACAAGACGCAGGCGTGCTTATCCGTATTGAAGAACATACACATTCAGTAGGTCACTCTGAACGTTCTGGTGCTGTTGTAGAGCCATATCTTTCAGCACAATGGTTCGTAAAAATGCAACCACTCGCTGATGCTTCACTTACACTTCAAAAAGATGAAGAAGGAAAAGCAAACTTTGTACCATCGCGTTTTGAAAACACATATTCTCGCTGGATGGAAAATATCCGTGACTGGTGTATCTCTCGCCAATTATGGTGGGGTCATCAAATCCCAGCTTGGTATCACAATGAAACAGGTGAAATTTACGTAGGAAAAGAAGCACCAGCAGATGTAGAAAATTGGACGCAAGATGAAGACGTATTAGATACATGGTTCTCGTCAGCACTATGGCCATTTTCAACAATGGGTTGGCCAGATGAGACAAATGAAGAATATAAACGTTACTACCCAACAAGCACACTTGTAACTGGCTATGATATTATTTTCTTCTGGGTATCTCGAATGATTTTCCAAGGTCTTGAATTTACAGGTAAGCGCCCATTCAAAGATGTTTTAATTCACGGTTTAGTACGTGATGGTGAAGGACGCAAGATGAGTAAATCACTTGGCAATGGTGTAGACCCTATGGACGTTATTGATAAGTATGGTGCCGATTCATTACGTTATTTCTTAGCTACTGGATCATCACCAGGTCAAGATTTACGTTATACAACTGAAAAAGTAGAAGCAGTATGGAACTTTGCTAATAAGATTTGGAATGCCTCTCGTTTTGCTTTAATGAACATGGAAGGTATGACATATGATGAAATCGACTTAACTGGTGAAAAATCAGTTGCCGATAAATGGATTCTAACTCGCTTAAATGAAACAATTGAGCGTGTAACATCTCTTGCAGAGCGCTACGAATTTGGCGAAGTTGGCCGCGAGCTTTATAACTTCATTTGGGATGATTTCTGCTCTTGGTATATTGAAATGGCGAAATTACCGTTATATGGTGATGATGAAGCAGCTAAGAAAACGACTCGTTCTATTTTAGCTTACGTTTTAGATCAAACGATGCGTCTATTACATCCATTCATGCCATTCATTACGGAAGAAATCTGGCAGCACTTACCTCATGAAGGTGAATCAATCACAGTGGCTGCGTGGCCGACTGTACGTGAGGAGCTTCATTTTGCAGAGGAAGCAGACAACATGAAGCTCCTAATGGATATTATACGTTCAGTACGTAATATTCGTGCGGAAGTTAATACACCAATGAGCAAAAAAGTGCCGTTATATATTTCAGCGAAGGATGCCGCAACGGTTTCAGTACTTGAAGCAAATAAAGCATATTTAGAAAAATTCTGTAATCCAGAGTCGCTAACAATTGGAGAAGGCTTAGAGGCTCCTGGTCAGTCAATGACAGCAGTAGTAACTGGCGCTGAGCTATTCCTACCGCTAGTTGGACTTATTAACCTAGAAGAAGAAATTGCTCGTCTTGAAAAAGAATTAGAAAAATGGGCAAAAGAAGTGAAGCTTGTTACTGGTAAGCTATCGAATGAGAAATTCGTATCCAAAGCGCCAGAAGCATTAGTGAATGCAGAGCGTGAAAAATTAGCCGATTACGAAAGTAAACATGCGGTTGTATTAAAACGTTTAGAAGAACTGAAAAATATGTAAGCTTGAGACAGCGGATGGCAATAAAGTCATCCGCTGTTTTTTGTTTTATGCAACAAAAGATGTGTATTGTTTTAAGGGGAAATATATAGTGATTTTATTGGATGTGTTGATTTGATAATAGATGATTATATGCTTATAGATAGAAGGGTAAAAGCCTATTCGTGAAAATAGAGACTCCGAGAGTATAAAATATTTTGTGTAAATGAATAAGACGACAAAAAAGAAAGACCTTTTCTTGGTAGAATTAAGTCACCA
>NZ_LIYL01000019.1:0-23336 GCF_001278875.1 Lysinibacillus sp. FJAT-14222
TTCCTATCCATCGCTTTGACGATTCTTTCCGTCGCTCTGACTTCTTTCCGTCGCCTTGCCGGTTCTATCCGTCACTTTAGCTCTTCTTTCCGTCGCTTGGGCGGTTCTATCCACCGCTTTGATGATTCTATCCGCCTCTTTGCCTTTTCAATCCATCGCTTTGACTTTTCTATCCTATCAATCCAGACGCTATCTTCCCCGGATCATCCGTAAATATTGCCTGCAAGCCGAGCTGCTGCAATTGTTTTGCGTACTCGACATCATTGACTGTATACACACGTACAATTGCTCCTTCATTAAGAGCTTCCTTAACTGATTTCCGAAACGCTGTAGGTAAGCTGACATGTATAGCATCTGCTGGAATTTGAGCCGTGTAGCCGTTAAAATCAACTAAAATTTCCGCGAAGAGCGCCGCTTTTTCAATGTATGGTGCTCTTTGTGCGATGATTTGAATGGATTCATGATTAAAAGAGGAAATAATCACTCTCTCTGTCATTTGAAATGCAGCAACTTCTCTAATGACAAGAGATTCTATCCCGTCATATGGGAATATATCAGTTTTGAGTTCAATATTAATACGATGATTTGTACCTGCAAACAGCTCTAATATGTCACCTAAAGTTGGAATGCTTTCATCTTCGAATTCAGAAGAAAACCATGAACCAAAATCAAATGCGCGAAGTTCTTGTAGCGTATAATCTTTTACGTAGCCAGAGCCGTTAGATGTGCGATCGATCGTTTCATCATGAATAACGACTAACTCCCTATCCGCTGTTAAATGAACATCTAGTTCAATCCCCGTAATCGGAAGCTTTGATGCGGCTACAAAAGCAGCGATAGTATTTTCAGGGCAATGTGCAGAAACGCCTCTATGGGCAAAAATCTCCAAATGATAACCTCCTAGTGTGTCCACCTCTAGTAAAACTTGAACAAGTCAGTTGGTGGAACGATTTTCTAAATTTCACTATATTCTCCCCAAATAAGCTTAATACAATTTCACTTGCTGGTAAATATTATATATAGTAGTATGAGAATCTACTTAAAATTGTAAGTACTTAGGAGGTGCTAAAAAATGACTGCACAACATCCAGATTTTCAGGCTGAAGTGGAACGGCTAGCTTACACCCAAAATTACATGCAGCAAATTTTAAATGAGTCGCAAAGAAATCTGCAATCTGCTCAGGAAAATATTCGTCAGTCGATGGCAGATCTTGATTATTTAGATTCAAGTTTAAGCTATTTAAATATCTTAGCAAATGCTCGATTTTTTGAAATGGCTCGAAATCAAAAGGAAGGCTTAGAAGCTGTTCAAAAAAAGCCATACTTTGCCCGAATTCATTTTCAAAAGACTGGGGATCCTGAAGAATTTCTTTATATCGGCAAAACCTCTTTGTTTCATCGAGAAACCAACGAGCCTATTATAGTCGATTGGCGTTCACCGGTAGCAAACGTCTATTATGACGGTCGTCTTGGGGATATGGAATATGATGTTCGTGGAGAAGTTCACAAGGGACACTTATTTGCCAAGCGACAATATAAAATAGAAAATGGTGAATTGCTCGATATACGGGATATTGATTTAACAACAAACGATGAATTACTGCAAGAAGCGTTAGCTGGAAAAGCAGATGTGCGTTTGACAGAGATCGTCTCCACCATCCAAAAGGAGCAAAACGAAATTATTCGAGCACATCTTCGTCAGCCAATTATCGTACAGGGTGCTGCAGGTAGTGGAAAAACAACAATTGCCTTACACCGAATATCTTACTTCCTCTACACAATGGGCGAACATTTTAACCCTGAGCAGCTCATGATTTTAGCACCGAATAAGTTATTTATTGATTATATTGGTGATGTTTTACCAGAGCTTGGTGTCGATAAAATTTGCCAAACAACTTTTTCTGATTATGTTCTAGCAGCGACAAAGCTAAAGCTGAAGCTTCAAAACCCTAATGAGCAGTTAGAATCTCTTGTTGCAGGAGGACCCCAACAGTCAACTTCCTGGATATCCGAAATGAAGGGCTCTCTTTATTACCGTGATGTAATAGAACGATACGTTCAAAAGATCGAGCAGGACATCGCCAACCAATTTGAGGATGTTTTCATTGAAAAATATTGCATTATGCGTGCCTCCCATTTAAAGAAGCTATTTTTATATGAATTTTCTTATATGCCGATTGAAAAACGACTCGCTCATATTAAAAAAGTGCTAGCAAGCCATGTCCGTCAAAAGAAACAGGCTATTTTAAATACGCTACATAAAAAATATGATGATGCACTAGGCAAGGCATTAAATGGTATTCGTGATGATGACAAACGTCGTCGCGTTGTCACTAAGTTTATCGATGAACGTGATGAACGTATTCCTGCTATTGAAAAAGAGACTAAATCAACAGCATCTGTTTATATGCGTCGCTTTTCTAAATATAACATTAAGACTCTCTATCGTACGCTTCTAACAAATGCTGAGCTTTTAGCAGAGCTTGCTCCAGAATGGCATTATCTTGAGCAACAGCAATTTATACAGGCACATGCAAAAGAGCAATGGGTGCTTGAAGATTTAGCTGCCCTTTATTATTTACAAGCTCGACTAAAGGGCATTCCTGATGAATGGAAAATGCGCGTCGTTTTTATCGATGAAGTACAGGACTATAGTTTATTTCAGCTTGCTGCTTTAAAGACCGGGCTTGAAACAGATATGTTTACGATGGTCGGTGATTTAGCGCAAGGGATTCATAGCTATCGTTCCCTTACTGCCTGGGAACCTGTCCAAAATCTATTTCCTAGAGCAAGCTTTAGAACACTTCAAAAGAGCTATCGAACAACAATTGAAATTATGGAAGTTGCGAACAAGGTTTTAGCACAAATGGATGAACAGCTTCCATTAGTTGAGCCTGTGGTTCGGCATGGTAATATGCCAACATTTATACAAGCACAATCTTTTGATGCCCAGCAAATTAGAGAAATTTTTGATGCCATTCGAGCCAATGGACATCATTCCATTGCTTTAATTTGTAAAACGACTGCAGAGGCGAAAACAATGCAACAAGCATTAAAAGACAAAAAAATTGCTTCTCAGCTTTTAACTGAAAACGAATCTATTAATCAGGATTTGTTACTCGTTGTTCCGAGTCATTTAGCTAAAGGCCTTGAATTTGATGCTGTGATCGTAGCCGCCTTCGATACACCTTTCTACGATACAAAGGTTGATCGAAAGCTACTGTATGTGGCACTCACTCGAGCCATGCATGAGCTGTATTTAATTGGTCCAACAAAAAATACATTTCTATTAGAAAATGAACAGATGTAACAAAAAAAGTCGCTATGATGGCGACTTTTTATTGAATATTTAACACCCATTTATCAATTCCGAGGCGGTAAACGGTAAAACCTCCCTCTGGATAAATACGTTTTCACAACTTTCCACCATGACCTTGGTGCTTCCCTTGGAGGAGACTTCTTTTTAGGTAGTGCCGGCATGCGCATGATAACGACTCCTTTCATAGGCTTACTAATACTATATGAAGATAGTTACAAATTTATGATAAAAAGGTTTCCCAATCATAGCTTACACAATTACACCTGGGAATCACATCTTTATTTCCCAATAATTAGTGTATACCCTATTTTCTTTACACTTATCTAAAAACAGAAAGAGAGATGTATCAAACATACGATACATCTCTCTTTCTCAAAGCCTCGTTTTATAAACCAAGTGCTCGATACATAATCGCCGTAAATTCTGCGCGTGTTAAGTTTTCATTTGGTCTAAAATGACCATTTTCATCACCTAGTGCAATGTTATGGTCTGCTAAAGCGGCAATATATTCACTCGCCCAGTGGGATGGATCGACATCCTTGAATGTACTATTGCCTTCTGGCGTTAAACCAAATGCAAGCACGATTACTTTTGCCATTTCGGCACGTGTTATAGAAGCGTTTGGTCGAAATGCTCCATTTGAACCATCCACGATACCCGCTCGTTGTAGTCGTGTAATTTGTTCATAATTTACATGGCTTTTAGGTACATCTGAAAAGGCTACAGCGTCTCGAATTGATGCTGGTTGTAATGCACGATCAATCATAAGTACTACGTGTTGTCGTTGAATCATATCATTTGGTCGGAAAGTGCCGTCTGGATAACCTATAATAATGCATCGCTCGGCAACTTCTTTAATCATATCTTGTGCCCAGTTTTGATCAACATCCTTGAAAGTAATGTCACAACCATGGCTTTCCTTCATCCATCGTGCATATAATGTTAAGTCCTCTGTAACGACATCTTTTGCAAAATCCCATGCTTTTGTGAATTCTTTATTTTTATACCAGCCGATAAACAAGTAGCCTTCCTTCTTTGGATCAGAAGGAGCTTTCACTAAAGCTTTGTATGGCACTGTTTGCGACGGAATTTCACTGCCTCCATTTGAATCAAAAGTAACCATATAGTCCTTTGTCCATTTCGCATACAACGTGATGTCTGCGGTTACTTTATCTTTCGCAAAGTCCCATGCATTGTTAAGCGCCGTTTCCTTATACCAGCCATCAAAATGATAGCCGTCTTTCACTGGAGTAGTTGGGGCTTTCACGAGGTCGTTATAGCCGACTGTTTGTGATGGCACTTCACTTCCACCATTGGAGTCAAAGGTAATTTTATAGTTTGACGAACCTCCATCAGAGCCTCCTGAGCCGCCAGATCCTCCGCCAGACGTATGATCCTTTGTCCATTTCGCATACAACGTAACATTTTGGGTCACTACGTCTTTTACAAATTCCCATGCTACTGTCAATTCTTTATCTTTATGCCACCCTCCAAATGTATAGCCTTCCTTCTTTGGAGTAATTGGGGCTTTTACTAATTCGTTATATTCCACGGTTTGCGATGAAACTTCGCTTCCTCCGTTGGCATCAAAAGTAACGATGTAGCTTGCTTTCGACCATTTGGCGTATAGCGTGATATCTTTTTTCACTACATCTTGATCGAAATTCCATGCTTCTGTTAGTCCTTTGTCTTTATACCAACCTCCAAATGTGTACCCTTCTTTTACCGGAGTGAATGGTGCTTTTATGAATTCACCAGGCTCTACTGATTGCGATGGAACTTTACTGCCTCCATTGGCATCAAACTTGACAATGAAAGTCAATGCCCACTTAGCATAAATAGTCATTGGTTTCGTTATAGAATTATTCCAATCTATCGTATAGTCTTCATCTTCAAACCACCCCAAAAAGGTTTTCCCACTCTTAGATTGGAAATCAAAAGGAGTTGGGTAAGTCCAATGGAATTCATTTGCTCCATCAAAGATTACAAAATCTAATTGATTAGAAGCAAATGCACGCTCTCCTATTGTTGTCACGCTTGGGGGTATCTCTATACTTGTTAATTGATTATGCGAAAAAGCTTGGTTTCCTATTGTTGTCACACTTGTAGGTATTTCTACATTTGTTAATTGATTGCCTGAAAATACATTCGCTTCTATCGTTGTCACACTTGAGGGTATTTCTATACTTTCTAATTGATTAGCTAAAAATGCAGACATTCCTATCGTCGTTACGCTTGAAGGTATTTTTACACTTGTTAATTGATTTTTTGTAAATGCAGATTCTCCTATCGTTGTCACGCTTGAAGGTATTTCTATACTTTTTAATTGATTATAAGAAAATACACCCGCTTCTATCGTTGTCACACTTGAGGGTATTTCTATACTTTTTAATTGATTGTTTGAAAACGCAGAGCGTCCTATCATTGCCACACTTGAGGGTATTTCCACACTTTCTAATTGATTAGTTAAAAATGCATAACTTCCTATCGTTGTCACACTTGAAGGTATTTCTACACTTTCTAATTTATTATAAGAAAATACACCTGTTTCTATTGTTTTCAAGTTTGAGGGTATTTTTATTTTTTTCAATTGATTTTTTGAAAATGCATGGCTTCCTATCGTTGTCACTTTTGGGGGTATCTCTATACTTTTTAATTGATTGTTTGAAAATGCATGACTTCCTATCGTTTCCACCCCTGAAGGTATTTTCAAACTTTCTAATTGATTATTAGAAAACACCTCGTTTCCTATCTTTGTCACACTTGACGGAATCGTTACGTTTGAGAGCTGTAAGTCAGAAAATGCTCGGTTTCTTATTTCTACAACTGGTTTACCATTGATTTCACCAGGAATATCAATATCCTTTGATATTCCTCCTTGCCATCCTATGATGGAAACACGATCACCGTAATCTTCAATGATAAAATCATCATCACTATTACTAGGTGGTGCATTAACCATCTCATCAGAATCCAAAGAAGTGTTTTCATCCTCCATATTCATCGACGGTTCATTATCTTCTTTACTATTATTGTTAGCATGATCATTCGGTTGCACTATACCTTCATCGCTATTATCCAAAGTTAATAGATCCTCTTTCGTGATGGAATAATCAATCTTGCTTTCACTATTACTTATCGCATAAACAGCTTGATAACTTATAGATAATTGAGAAAAGACTAAAAATATGATAATTAACAGTAAACTGGCTTTTTTCATTTAGCAATCACCTTTCTTTCTATTTCTCAATAAATGGGTATTCATAAAATAGATACCCTTTATTTAGAAGTTCAAACTTTATTAAACTATTAAAATCAATCTTTACCCTAGATTATTCATCAACATATACAAAATCCCACAGAGAAACTGACCTATCAGCTTTTCTGTGGGATCCTTTGTCTTTTCACTTATTTAAAATAGAAAAAACAGGTGTGTTGATTAACCATTTTTATACATTCGAAGAGGCTGATTTCCGCTACAGGCTACTCGCTTTCCCGCGGGAAGCTTTGCTCTGCGACGAAAGCGAAGTGACAGGAGCACTCGAGTAGCCCTACGCTACAATCAGTTAAAATGGAAATATACCGGCAAAACAGTGACAAAAAAATTCCTTTTATCACTCAATAATAAACCTATTTTTTCCTAATCAACACGCCTATAGAAAAAAAGATGTATCAAATAAAGATACATCTCCATAATGGTAATACTTTATAAACCTTGTGCTTAGTACTTGATTCATTGATTCGGTGGTACATCCTGAAGCATCCACGTGATCGTTCCTTCATAGGCGTCCGCCCTAGCGGTTCCAGCTGGTACTTCTAGATAAAGCCCGTCCCCATCATCACTCCATGTACTAGAAATATTAACTTTTTTGCCGTCTGTTGTTTTCCTTGTATAGATCTCTGCTGAGGTATCTTCAGTAAGATATAAATCCTCCCTACCGTAATGGTAAAATAAACCATTCAATTTAATATCTGTACCTTTCACAGTTAATGGCTCTTTAAGCTTAGCCATCACCCTCCAAGATTTTGGCGTTGGCGACGAAGATTTACGAGTATCTTTTACAGCTAAAGGCACATCGATCTCGATTGGATGATACTTTTTAGTTCTTGATGAAATCACTAGGTTTTCTCCAAAATCGATAACTTTAGGTACCGAATCGAACTTCAACACGGCAGCAATTATAGTTCTCACTTCATTTGATGTCCCTTTGAATTCATCTTTAGTACTATATGTTCCAGATACTGTTGCCTGACCTACAATCTCTTCTTCCGTTACAGCATCTTCTTTCACTGTAGCCTTATACGTAACGTATATTTCCTTAGAACGTGGCAAGTCAGCATCAGCATTCAGACTTGCTTCAATTATACTTGCAGATTCATTGTATATGGCTGTACCAACTTCATTTCCGTCTTCATCTATTACTTTAAGATCTGTTGGTTGTTCTAAATGTGGATCATATTTTTGGGTAATGTTAACTTGATCATATTTACCTGTATCATACGTAATATACCCAGTTTTTACTAAAATACTATAGCTTAACGTTTCTTCTGGTGCGACTTCCTCTGCCTCTTTACCACCTTCATCAAATACTTGTTCTGTAATGGTTAATTCTGGGCGGAGTTTTATCGTTTCGATATTAGATTCCAGATCCTGTTCGTCCGTCACATATACAGAAATCTCGTGATCTAATCCCTTTTTCCATTCATCACTCTGAATTATGAGTTCCCACGGAGCATCTGTATTTAGATTTTCATTTTTATAAACTCCGACTTTCTTAGGCTCACCACTATCTAACATATAATAAAGACTGACAGTATCACTGTCTTTATCTTTCCATGTTCCTGTAATACGATAACCATTATTTGTATATTCACCATCATTGTCTAATTGCAAGACTGGCGCAGCATCCGGCCTGTCAGTAACGGCCACCTCAAGATTCGCTTCTATAACATCGCCATACTCTTGAACTTTAGGTTCCCATCTTAATGCCCAACCTGGGTGTGTCTTAAAGTCATACATAGTATTTGCGTCAATGTCCTTTTCAGGAAAACCCGGCGAATTTAATTTATCATAATATGGACTTTGATGATAACCGAATAGAGTGAATGGTCTTGCATTCGGGTCAGTATCAATTCCTTTAAATTTAGCTGGTGGATTCGCAAAACCATCACGGAAGAAAGTAAGAGCATAACTTGTACCATCTCTCATTCCCTTCTCATAAAAGTAAAACCCTTCATCATTTCCTAACGAAAATACCCTACTTTCTTTGTGCCGCTTGCCAATATCCATATGAACCGAATAAGCAAAATTTGTAACGGGCCATGTACTGTTTAATTTCCAATATTTCATACTTACATTAATACGCCCTTTAATATCACTCACCGGCTGCATTTTAATTTTCACATATCCATCTACTATATATCCATATCTTTGTTGGTAACTAATTACAGCTGCATAAGCAATCAATTCATGTGTCTCTTCGTTTTTAAATAGTTTTAGTATTGGCATGTGTCCAGATAGAAACTGTGCTGTATCGTCCTCACTATTCCCATGAGCAATCACAAGTCCATTACCCATCCACTCTGGACTGGAAGCTATCCCATTTTCATAATAATATGTTACGATACCATTGGACTCAGTTGGGCCTATATCTAGAGCTGTCGCTATTGTAAAATTTTCTGCCTGTATATACTGTTTTCCATCCACTAAACTGGCAAGTGTTGTATCCATTTTTGGCAACGGACGGGACCAGTCATCACCAAAGTCTTTATAAGCCTCCTCATCTTCCAATGAGTTAACTGACCGCGTATTGCTAAGATTCCCGAAATACAGGTACTCAGTTCTGCCACTTTTATCTCTTACTGGAAATTCAACCCCCTTATTTGTTTTCATTTGTGTAAATCCTTCTAATTCATTAGGATCATCATCCAACTTTGAAAGATCAATCTCGCCGATTGGACCAACATCACTTACAAATGGTCCAAAAGGGGAAGATTTTGGAGAATTTTTTTTACATTTAGGTGCTGAATTTTCTTCACTATCTAATTCTTCTGGTTCCTCACCTTCAATTACTGATTCTTCTTCACTGTTAGATCCTAGCTGTTCCTCTTCTTCAGTTACTAGTTCTTCTTCAAAGTAAAACTCTTCTTCACAGTCAATACCCAAATTTTCTTCACTATACAGCTCTTCCTCTTCCTCACAGTCAATTGCTAAATTTTCTCCTTTAGATTCTAACTGTTCCTTTCCTTCAGTTGCCAGATTTTCTTCACTTTCAGACTCGGTCTGACTCTCACATGCATTAGCAAGATTTTCACCATTTTCAGTCTCTGGCTCTGGCTCACCTTCAATTGTAAGATCTTCACCACTTTCAGACTCTGGCTGTTCCTCACCTTCAGTTGTTGGCGCTTCTCCATTTTCAGTCTCTGGTTGTTCCTCACCTTCAGTTGTTGGCGCTTCTCCATTTTCAATCTCTGGCTGTTCCTCTACTTCTGTTGTTGAATCTTCGCTATTTTCAGTCTCTGGTTCCTTACATTCAGTAGCTATATTTTCCTCATCATCGGACTCTAGCTGTTCCTCACATTCAATTTCCGGCTCTGTAGGATCATCTGCAATTGTTCCTGCTACAAATACATTTAAATCGGAAAAGACTAGAAGAAGAACCAATATCGATATTCCTATTTTTCTCATTTTTCTTTTCACCAACTTTCTTACATATTAAGCAGCATCACTCCATCATTTCCCACAATCGTGCAAAAATAATAACGAAAAAATGAAACTAATCGCATACTGATCACTTTGCTTATCTTCCCATTTCTTCAAATTAACTTTTTCTTTTTAATTTTTAACAAGTGATTCACCTGAATTTTTATTGATTCACTTGTTAAAAAACCAATCGCTATAAAAAGTTTGTTGAAATCAGCGTTAACTGATACATGCCTCCATCCTACATCTCAGAAACATAAATTGGTACGTGATTTTCCCAAAACGAAAAGTTAGCAAAGTAACCGGTACAGCTACTTCCAGAACAAAGGCGTATGTTTGATCCATTAATTATTCATTTCTTCTTGTTGTTTCTTCTGCTTCTTTTTGCTATAAACTATATAGAATAGTAATCCTGCTACTAGAAGAATTAGCAATCCTACCAAATACGCTAGATAATTCGGACCTTCAATGGATACATCTGTTGCGTTAAATTGCTTTACTTCTTCCGCTTTAATGGTAAAATCCTTCTCAAACTCCCATGATTCTTTGCTAGACTTAGCTTTCATATGTAGCGTATATTCTCCCGATTTAAATTTTTCACCATCTAACGGAATCGGGTATTCAAAACTTGAATTTGGTGCCACTTGCATATCTTGTTTTTTAGATTGATAGAGTACTTCTGTTTTTCCTTTTTCCGTCACTTCCGCATCCACTTCAAAACGATTTAAATACGTAGCCGTAGGATTTTGAAGTGTAGCATTTATAACATTACGTGCATTCAATTGCCCAGCCTCAACTTCATGTAATTGTAAATCCTGCTCAACTATTTCATCCGTCTCTTGTAGCGTAATGCCTACTACATAAGCATATTTATTTTCAATACTTAAACCTTTATTGGTTTCTTCTTTTTTTGATGCCGATTCCTTCTCTTCTAACGTAATACCGCCTGCTAAAATTCCATCGAATTGCTCCTCTGGCATCGTTACATTTAAATGTAACTCTTTACTCCCATTAGCCGGAACTGTAATCTCCTTATCTGTTTTTATTAAATCACCTAGCTCATACAATAATGAAGAATCACGTTCAGCTTTTGTGGGACCATACTCTACAACACCATTGAGATTTGTTGTAGCTGAATGAATTTTAGGCTCAATCACGACATCTTCTGGTGTATCGTTTCTTAAACGGATCGTTAATGTTTGCTTTTGATTGGGTTCCATTTTCAAATTAAAATAAGTTTTTTCTTTATCAATTTGATTTTCCGGAATAACAGTATGTACACCAAAATTAAATTCAGATGCAGAAGCGAATGGTGCAAACCATACTAGGCCTACCATTACTATTCCAACTAAAGTCAACAGCATATTTTTTCTCATAATTTCAACCTTCCTCATTACTTAATTGCTTAGATGAGACACTGTAGAAAACTACAGTGTCTCATCACTAATCTTTACTTATTCATCACCTTCATTACCAACTGGTACGTCTGATAATGTCCATTTTAATTTTGTAGAATAGTTGGCAGCATATTTTGTTGTTTTACCAGGTACAGTCAGTGTGATACTTTCTGCAGCTTTGCTGTTATCACCATATACATGAAGGTAAGTACCTGCACCTTTTCCATCACCAGCAACCATTATATTTTGAGCTACGCCAGTTCCATCTTCGGCAATTTGCAAAGTAAATTTTTCGGGTCCAATTGGGTGAAGTGCTCCTTCTTCAACAGTTGTTACTACATGACCATTGTCAAAACTAATTGCAGCTCCTTTTAACTCTTGACCAGCTTCGGTCTTAAATTGACCCATTTGCGTTAGCGTTAATGTCCAACCTTTATGTGTTCCACGGTTATCTGTCACTTGGACATAGTTTGGACCATCTTCAGGGTTGCGATTGTTAAACTTTTGTGGTTTTACAGTGTAAGTTTTTTCTACAGATGTAATATCTTGCTCACCAAAGATCAAACTAGATGCAAAGTCAATACTTAATGGACCCTTTGTTCCTGGATCTGGCTTTTCACCTGGTTTTGTTGGATCTACCGGATCTACTTCTTTCCCTGGATCTGTTGGATCAACTGGTTTTTCTGGATCTGTTGTCCCATCTTCATTAGCTTTGAATTTAATAACTGCATTAGAATCATAAAATTTAGGTTCTGCTGCAAAGGCAGATGTGCTTCCTGCGAGTACGCAGCCTGTTACCATAGCTGTAATACCTAACATTTTCAAATCGATTTTCTTCATACGTTTTACCGCCTTTACTATTTTTAGTTACTCGGAATATCTGATAACTTCCAAGTTAATTTTGTACTGTATGTAACAGTATCTGTTTGCGTTTCTCCCGGAATAGTAAAGGAGATCGCTTTTATTTTTTGAATTTTCTGACCTAAATCACCAGTCATCTCCTCAACTGCTCCCCAACTTTCCACCCAAAGTCCAGCCCCCGCTAGCGGCTTCGCGGCCATTACAAGCGACTCCGCTCCATTCGGATCTAACGTAATTACCTCAGCATATATTGGTGGTGACGCGTCTGATTTACCTTTAACAATTGGGTCAACAAATTGGATTTGCGAACCTGTTAATTCCTTATGCTGTGCGCTGGCATTAGAAAATTGCCCCTCTTGTTTAATCGTCAACGTCCACCCCGAATTTGTTCCACGATAATCTGAAATTTGAACATAGTTCGGAACATATTTACTTCCCTCACTAGTATGTAGTTCCTGTGCATTGGCATAGTACGTCACACCTTTCTTCGTATTAGCAATTTCACTAATACCAAAATCAAGGTTTGACACATAGTCCAAGCTTAAGGGACTGCCGCCAGTTCCAATATTCGGACCTTGCGAATTTATCGAATCTACTGGTTTTACTAGATTCCCTGGATCTGGATCAGTTGAATTCACTGGATTCCTTGGATCTGGATCAATTGGATTCACTGGATTCCTTGGATCTGGATCAATTGGGTTCACTGGATTCCTTGGATCTGGATCAATTGGATTCACTGGATTTATTGGGTCTGGATCAGTTGGATCTACCGGACCTTGTGGATCTGTATTCGGAATAAATTCCACTGCTCCCTTCGATTCAAAAACATCACCTTTGCCATTTGCTAAAGTAAATAGTGGCGAAATGGCCATCCCACTTAGTACCGTGGCAATTGCTGCAACTTGTATTGTTTTTTTCTTCGTAGGTAAATTCTCCTTTCATTATTATTTTTTATATTTACGTATCAACTAAAGTGCTGATACGGTAAATAACACACCTAAAATTATTATCTTTAAATATGATGCTTCTTCCGTTGCGGATTTTTTTCTAAGTCCTCAGACTCTGGTACCTCTTCCGAGTCAGGGTCAATATACTTTCCAAAAATATATTCCCTATTTTATTTATTTTTTCAATATTATCCCAATTTTTAAGCAAAAAAGGACCTCTCTTTCATCGGTTGATTTTCACCATTCCATTGTTTGTATTTTTTATATTTACGTATCAGATCAAATACTGATACGGTAATAACCTAAGATTATTATCCCTAAATAAGATACATCTCCCGTTTGTGGATTTTTTCTAAGTCCTTAAACTCTGGTATCCCTTCTGAATTAGGCTCAACATACTTCCAAATAATTTTTTCCTCTTACTTTGATAAACTTGCGATTTAGCATTAGATGAACAAGAAATACTTAGAAACATCAATCCTATTACCACAAATACAAGATTGTTTACTTTTTACACTTAACCTATACCTCATATTGAACGCCTTTAAACATATTTTTACTCTTTTAAGTCTTTTTTTTACTGTTCATCTCTTGCAATGACCGATTATATAGCATTTTACAAAAGAATAAAAATCAACTTTTGTTGCTTTTCTAGAATAATTTGATAAAAGTGAATTTGAAATCAATGAGTTTAAAATTTGCACTCGATTTGATTGATTTTCAACGAGTATTGTTGAAAACTATTAGCACTATTTAGATTCTGTGTAATGACATGACCCCCAGAGTTAGTAATGGTACCACTTCTATATTACTTGCAACAGTCGGATCACCAAGAACCATTTTTCAACTCTTTTTATAAAATTATTCCATAAAAAATACATCCTTTTATCGGACATCCTTTTATCTTAATGATTATGATTATTAAGAATAAAACCTTCTGGAAAAAGATGCAAATCAATCTTTGCTTGCTTTTGAGCATATTTTGATAACTGCTTCTTTGGATCATTATGATAATTATTTTCAACTTTATTTTTTGAGATCGGTGCGAGTGATGTTCCCTTGGAATTACCTCTGAAAGAAAGGACTTACCCATCCTTTTATGTAGTTCGTCTATCTTAAACCGGAAATTTCCCACCTGCTTATCACAGGTCACCCTTGCACATTACTAGCTCTTTTACTGTTTTCATGGTTTGGACTTCATCGTGGACACAAAAAAAGTGAGGAGCGATGCACAACACATCACTCCTCACCCTGTTTTTAGTTTTTCACGAAGTAGTCTATTTGCTGAGCCTTCATAAAGCCGGCCTTCTCATAAACAGAAAGCGCCTTACTATTTTCGATTTCTACATCAAGCATGACATATTTCGCACCATTTTTACTTGCAAAATCCTTTGAAAATGTCAGTAAAGCTGTACCGATACCTTGTCCTTCACAAGTCGGAAGAACAGCAAGTGCCGTCACCCATTGAACTTCATTTTCTTCAACTGTCGTTACAGTACCGACTACTTCACCGTCTTTACGTGCTATCCAAAGCTTTCGTCCATTCGCTGACGTGTTAAAGGCAATTAGCTCCTTGGATTCTTCTGGTAAATCTCCAAATGCCTCACTATAAATAGTCATTAACTCTGCCTGCTCCCCAGCATATGGAGAAATCTCAATTTCATTTCGTAATTCGACTTGCTCCGCTCTTGTTTCTAGCGTCGCCTCTGAGAAGCTATATGTATAGCCTCTTTTTTCAATAAATGTATGTCCAAAAGGTGATCCATCAATGACTACTGCCAATTGACCTTCTGCACCTCGTTCGTCTAGTCCCACTTGTAGCCCCCCGACTAAAGCGGTTCCAATTCCCTTTTGACGATATAACGGTGTAACTACTAGCGACCATTCATATGTATGCAACCCCATTAAATCAATTGCACTTGCTGCACCGACTAATACATCCTTGTCATCGTCATACGCAAGCACCATAAAACCTTTTGAGTCAAAGGAGCTTGCCATTGGTATATTCATAATCGTTTCATATACACGGTAATCGTTTAAAGTTGCTTCTTCACATAATAATTTTAATTCATTTAAGGTTTCCCCATCTAACGGGAAGGACACTGTAATCACTGAAATCTCCATTGTTTACTCCGTTCTTGTACCAGACTATTGCCCTATTGTAGCAAGAAAGAAAATAAGCTGGCAACAAAATATAATTGTAACTTCTAATAATCAGCAAATCACTTGAGTAAGAGATAACATAAATGGATTTTTACTACCCTCGATCTCTAAAATGACTAAAACTAACTAGAAGCTATAGATACATATAATTAGATTTACACCTTAATTTATCGTCAATAGATTACTTTATTTCATAATCAATTATACCATTTATACTAATAAATTACATTTATAATTTTGGAAGCATATTTGAAAGTGTCATTTTATATAGTTAACACAAACTCCGGGTCTTGGCTGACCAGTCACCTATTTCCTGTCCCATATAACAAAGGGACTGCTCCATAATCATTGAGCAAAGACTAAAAGAATAACAACGATAATGAAATTGCTTTTTTCACACAGTAATCTTCTTTTAAAATCAACAAAAAACAAGGGTATCCTTTAAATAAATATCCTTGTTTTTTAGCCGTCATTAATACGATAGCATGAATTTTAATACTATCAAAATCAACTTTTGCCAATGTTCGAGTATTTATTGAGAATCACCTTTAATTAAAATCGATACCAACTATCTTGGCACATCACCAAAAGTTAGAGATGCCATTTGATCAATAGCAGCTCGTCTCTCGCCTGCAGGAAAGCGAGTAACCCGTAGCGAAAATCAACCCTACGTTATGGTTATAAGCCTCTTTGGTGGTAAAATCCCTACATTTCTACAATTACTCATCAAGATGATGGGATGAAGATTGTAACATCTGCGCATAAATGCCACCAGATTCAATTAACTTTTGTTGAGGTCCCGCTTCGACTAACTCACCCTTGTGCATAACAAGCACAATATCGGCATTGTGCACTGTATTTAAGCGGTGAGCAATCACAAAGCTTGTGCGTCCCTGCATTAACATGTCAAGAGCCTCTTGAATCGCAAGCTCCGTAACAGTATCAATGCTGCTTGTCGCCTCATCCAACAACAAAATTTTCGGGTCGGCAATCAATGCTCGTGCAATTGACAGCAACTGCTTTTGACCTTGTGAAATTTCACTACCATCTGCCGCGAGTACTGTGTCATAGCCATCCTTTAGCTTCATGATAAAGTCATGTGCATTTGCACGCTTTGCCGCTTCTTCTATCTCTTCATCACTAGCATCTAATCGACCATAACGGATATTTTCTCGTACAGACGCTTCAAATAAAAACGGATCCTGTAACACAAAGGCCATTTGTGAACGCAATGCTTGTCGTTCTATTTGCTGAACGTTCACACCATCAAATAAAACCTCACCCTTTGATACCTCATAAAATCTTGCAATAAGCTGTAAGATGGTTGTTTTTCCTGCTCCAGTTGCTCCAACAAGAGCTACCGTTTGTCCAGGCTCTACTTTAAAATTAACGTCCTTTAAAGTATATGCTTCCTCTTCTTGCTCATATTTAAAGTACACATGTTGAAAGCTCACCTGTCCTAATAGTTTATGCTTGTGCGCTGAAGTTGCTTCCTTTTCTGGTTGTTCATCCAGTAATGCAAATACGCGTTCAGCACCAGCAATCGCTGACAGCACCGTATTAAATTGATTGGCCAAATCATTTAATGGTCGTGTAAATTGTCTTGCGTATTCTGTAAAAATAACAATTACTCCGATTGACACATGACCATAAAGAGCAAGTATACCGCCAATACCAGCCACAATTGTAAAGCTCATATTGTTTAAAAAGTTCATGACCTTTGGAATATATCCAGAGTATGTCTGTGCCCAGAAGCCAGTTCTTTTTAATCGTACACTTTTTTCGCGAAACTCCTCTTTCATTCGTTCCTCTTGTGAGAAAGCCTTCACAATTCGCTGGCCCGAAATTGTTTCTTCAATCATGCCATTAAGAGCTCCTATGGCCGCTTGCTGCTCTTTAAATAATGGTGCTGTTCTCCGTGTGATCCAACGCATTGCCCAAAACATGATTGGTATAATCGTCATCGTTAATACCGTTAGTAAAGGACTTAAACTTAGCATGATGATCACTGTTCCCGTAAGCGTTAATACACTAGAAAACACTTGAATAAAGGAGCTATTTAATGTTGAGCTCACTGCTTCAATATCATTCGTCATCCGACTCATTAATTCTCCATGCTGACGACGATCAAAAAAGGCTATCGGCAGTCTTTGGAAATAGGCAAATACACTCGTTCGTAATCTATAAATGGTTTGCTGAGCAATACCGATCATCCAATAGTTTTGTAAAAATAATGATATGGCTAATAGAGCATAAATGCCGATTAACAGCATAATTCCCTTACCTAGTCCTGTAAGCTCTCCATGCATCACGTACATATCAATCATTTTACCGATTAAATATGGCCCAAGAAGAGCCAAAATTGAGCTCACCAGGACAAGTAACAGTACAATAATTAAAAGTGCACGTTGTTCATCAACAATTTTCCATAAACGTAACAGTGTACTTTTCCAATCTGTCGCACGAGGACCCTTCTTTTTCTTAACAGTCTGCTTCACATCCTCTTTCGTCAAAATCGGCTCATAACCAAAAGGTTTTTGGAAAAACCCCATCATTCCTCCACCTCCTGTTGGGAGATTGCGATTTTTTTATAGAGCATTGAAGTTTGCAAAAGCTCTTCATGTGTCCCATATGCGACCACTTTTCCGGCATCAATGAGTAAGATTCGATCTGCACCTTTAGCTGTCCGAATTTTTTGAGTGACCACTAGCATGGTTGCTTGTTCTTCACTCAATGCCTCCCATAATGCTTGCTCCGTTTTCACATCAAGCGCACTTGTACTATCATCGAGCATTAATAGATGCCCTTTTCTTAATAACGCTCTTGCAATCGATAATCTTTGTTTTTGACCACCAGAAAGATTGACACCCTTCTGGCCGACTCTAGTCTCGTAACCGTTCGGAAAATCCTCCACAGAAGCATGGATTTGCGCTTGCATTGTAGACTGTAGCACTGCATCCATTTCAGCCTCTGTATCACCCCAACGTACATTATCAGCAATGCTTCCTGTAAATAATAAGGATTGTTGCGGGACATAGCCAATAACTTCACGCAATTCTTGTAAATCCCACTGTTGCGCGTCTTTCCCTTCTACTACTATTTTGCCTTCCGTGACATCATAGAAACGAGGAATAAGCTGTAACAACGTAGATTTCCCTGCACCCGTTGCCCCCATAATGGCTAGCTTTTCACCAGATTTCACTTGAAAGCTTACATCGGATAGTACAGGTGAGTCTCCCCCAGGATAAGTAAAGCTCACATGATCAAAAGCTAATTCTCCAAAGTTCTTGCCATTCGATGTTTTCTCTGAAGACGACATAAGCTCAGTCTCGTTTTCAATAGAAAGTACTTCTGCCATACGCTCTGCTGAAGCCTTTGCACGGGCATAAAAAATAATAATAAAGGCAAACATCGAAAACGAGCCTGTCATACGCATTGCATAATTGACAATTGCAACAATATCTCCAAGTGGTGTTGCACCTGAAGCTATTTGCTTCGTCCCAAACCATAGTACTGCGAGTAAACTCATATTCATGATGAATAACAGTACAGGCATAATATACTCCATTATGCGTAGAGCCTTTACAGTATCTATTTTTAAGCGTGAGGCCACTTCATCAAAACGAGATGCTTCATAAGCTCCACGTAAATAAGCCTTTACTAATCGGATTGCCTGTAAATTTTCTTGTAGCACACGATTCAAACGATCTACTCTCTTTTGCACACGTCCAAAATAAGACACACCTTTTGCCACCATAAAAATAAGAAAAATGAAAATAATCGGTGCGCCAATAACTAAAAACAACGCTAGCTTTGCATTCACAACAAAGGCCATGACAATGCTACCAATAACAGCAAGTGGTGCACGAAGCATAATACGCAAACTCATAAACAGCACCGTCTGTACTTGTGTCACATCATTCGTTAACCTTGTAATCAGGGAAGCCGTTGAGAACTTTTGATAAGTAGCTAATGTAAAGGATTGTATTTTTTCAAACAATGCATTTCGTAAATCATAGGAAAAGCTCTGTGCTGTATGCGATGAAAAATATGAATTAACGACACCAGCTATAAAGGCAACGAAGGATAATGCTAGTAAGACAGCACCCCATTGCAAAATCATCCCTTGGTTTTGAGCTCGCACTCCATCATCTATAATTTTAGCCATTATAAGTGGCTGAGCAAGCTCAACAAACAATTCCAACAGCATTAAACATAACGCAATAAATGCAGTCCATTTATAAGGCTTTACATAGGAAAAAATTTCTTTCACACTCTTCCCCCTTGTCCTAATAAAGAAATTCCATAAAATTCAAACATAGTATAGAACTCCTGTACAGATAGTATTTTTATGCTTTTTCTCCAACTATCGAAAGCCATGTTACACAAACAAGCATGACGAACACACCAACTAATTGCCAAAACTCTAACGATGTACCAAGCACGATAACCGAAATACCCATCGCTGTTAATGGTTCAATACTGGAAAGGATACTAGTCTCAACTGCTGTAAGGTATTTCACGCTAGATGTAAATCCTCCTATAAGCATTCCCCGCCTACAACAAGTAGTACACTCCATTCTTTCATCAAACGTACAGGATACAATATGTAGAAAGCAAACGTGAGACCAACAGCTACTCCCCACAATAAGGCTTTGTTACTAACTAATAAAGCGTCAAATGAATCATTCTTTAGTACGGGGGAAAAACCTGTAAGTGTACCAATAATCCCTAATACTTGATATTTTGGTGGCCATTTCTTTAAACTAAGAGAGACAAAAGCAACAACAAATTATCGGTGCTAAAAACTGTAATAAAGTAGCAAATACAGCATTACTTTCGTTGATCGCCGCCACGAAAGCAAATTGTACGCCCAACATCCCTGCTATTCCGAATATAATAAGCTGTCTACTCCATAGTTTTTGCTACCAAATGTCGAAAATATCTTTTCCAGTTAACAATCAATTTCGCCTTGGCGTAATTGCGTCCGGAGGCTTTAGGCCAACGTGATGTTGGTCACTCAGTCGTTGCCACAGGACGTGGCGTTCTTAGACTGAGTTCCTATATTTCAGTGGGTGTTAGGACATCCACTGAATGAAGATAAATATGTAAGTAATATAATACCTGCAATCGATAAACGAATTGTTAACATAAAGGAAACTGTCAATGGCGTATGATTGAGTAACCACTCCATTAAAGGTCCAGTTGCCCAATTGCTCCCCATAACATCGCACCAAAGACGATAAATATTATTTCTTTTAACCGTTCCATATAATTCCTGTTTCCTATATACGTACTAAAAAATGTTATTTTTCTTCAAATCTTTTCTTGCATTTCACTAGAAAAGTCCTAATTTTTCTCATCATCAAATATTTACAAATATATTCATAATGACTAATTCCCGATAATTAACTATAATAATAGTATATATAGATTACCCAAGGAGATCGAATAATCATGAGTCATATGCATAAATCATTTACGATTGATGAACATTATTTAAATTCACTTCCTTTTCCTACAATTGTCATGAATCAAGATGGACAAGCTATAATTTTGGGAAAACTTGCTGAACAACTATTTGGTTTTTCAACTATTGATATTCAAGGACATACTGCTTCATTCATTCAAGAAAATCTACTACGACATCTTTCATTAGAAACGTTTCAAACAATTTTACAAAATGATGAAAGCACGTATATAGATCAAATTCAAATGAACACATATACAAATGAAGAAATTACGACAGCACTACTAGCTAAACCATTTACTGAACAAGGAGAGCGTTTCATTCTTATGATGTTTATGCTACCAGAATTAATGATTAATTCTGTTTCAAATAGCAGCACTCTCGTAGATTTAAAACAAGGATTAGACTCGACATTTATGACAGTAACACTTGATCATGATGGATTTATTTTAGAATGTAATGCTGAATTTCTAAAAACGAGTCAATGGACACCAAAACGCGTTATCGGTAAAACGTTTTGGCAGCTGTTCCCTGACAATGAAGTAAGTGAAAAAATCACAAATACTATCTGGCGTAATTTAAACAGTGGCCATACGTGGCAAGGCGAAGTTGAAAAGATTACAAAAACAGGCCAGTCTTATTGGGTACTTCTAACAGCTATCCCTACATTCAATCTTGAAACAAATGAGCAACAATTTATTTTAATCGAAAAAGATATCACGAAGTCAAAGACAATACAACATCAGCTTGAAAAAATCGCTTATATCGATACAGAAACAGGTCTCATGAATGCACATCGTCTTGAAAAAGTGATTTCCAGCATGATTGAGGAAGAAAGACACTTTTCTTTCGTCTACTTAAGTATAGATAAATTTTATACATTAAAAGAGTTACATGATCAGCAAATCGATCAAGGCCTTATAGTGGAATTCACAAATCGTATAAAAATGTATTTCCAAGATAGCACAATGGCACGTATTAACGAAAATGATTTTGTCGTGATTACACCTTTAAGTGAATGGTTTATCCAAGGCTTCTTGTCTTACTTACAACAGCATCCAATTTATAACAGTAGTGTTGCTGTCCCTATTTCTATTAGTGGTGGAATTACACGATACCCTGAGGATCAAACTACATTCTCCCAACTAATGAAGGCATCAATTGCTACTATTACAACTGTTCGTGAAGCAGGTGGCGATAAAATCGTCTCCCTATCAAAAGCAACACATAAGGCATTAAATCGAAAAGCTTTAATTGAAAAACGTTTACTTCAAGCTCTTGACCAAAAAAATCTAAAAGTCCTCTATCAGCCGCAGATTGATGTTTATTCACGTAAAATCACAGCTGTAGAAGCATTAGTTCGTTGGGAAGATGAAGTAATAGGCGTTGTCTCACCAGATGAGCTCATTCCAATTGCTGAGGAAACGGGTCTTATTAATAATATTGGTTCCTTTATGTTAGAAAAGGCTTGTGAACAGGTACTAACCTGGAAAAAAGCTGGTCTTGATTTAAAAGTATCCATTAACTCATCTGTACGCGAATTCCGTGATAAAAACATGGCACAGTCCATTCTTGAAACGTTAGCGAAAACTGGCTGTCCTGCAAGTCTTATTCAAATCGAAATTACAGAGAAATTTGCCCTAGAAGCAGAGGCTGCTACCTTCATTACCAAGCAAATGCGTAAACTTGAAAATGAAGGCATCTCCTTTATACTAGATGATTTCGGTACCGGGTATGGCTCATTTAGATATATGCAAATTTTACCAATAGATACATTAAAAATCGATAAAACATTTACAAGTTCTTTATTAAAATCTGAGAAGACCCAAAAGCTCATGAACGGCATGGTGCAACTCGGAAAATCTATGGAACTTAAAGTTGTCGCAGAAGGTGTCGAAACGGCTGAACAAGCAGATCTTTTGATTTCTTATGGCTGTGATGCGATTCAAGGTTACTATATTAGTAAACCAATTCCTGCTGAAGAAATTGAAGTATTACTTGTTAAATAGTTAGATAGTTTAAAAGAAAGAGGTTACGTTTAAGAACGTAGCCTCCTTTTTCATATTTATTCTATCTTTTGCTTTGAGGCGTTTTATCCACGACTTTGACTGTTCTATCCGTCGCTTTCGCTTTTATATCAGTCGCTTTGCTTTCTATCCGTCACTCTGCTTTCTATCCATCACTTTGATCTTTCCATCCGTCGCTTTCGCTGTTCTATCCGTCACTTTGACTGTTCTATCCGTCGCTTTCGCTGTTCTATCCGTCACTTTGATCATTCTATCAGTCGCTCTGCTTTCTATCCATCGCTTTGACTGTTCTATCCGTCGCTTTCGCTTTTCTATCCGCCACTTTGACTGTTCTATCCGTCGCCCTGCTTACTATCCGTCACTTTGACTGTTCTATCCGTCGCCCTGCTTTCTATCCGTCACTTTGACTGTTCTATCCGTCGCCCTGCTTTCTATCCGTCACTTTGACT
>NZ_LIYL01000019.1:23358-62201 GCF_001278875.1 Lysinibacillus sp. FJAT-14222
TATCCGTCACCTTTCTATCCGTCGCCCTGCTTTCTATCCGGCACTTTGACGTTTCTATCCACGACTTTGGCTGTTCTATCCGTCGCTTTCGCTGTTCTATCCACGACTTTGACTGTTCTATTCGTCGCTCTGCCTTCTAACCATCACTTTCGCCTTAAAAAAATTCACATCAGAAAAGCGCGAGAAATCAACGTTTCTAAAATTGATTTCTCGCGCTTTTTAAGATTTTAATCAGTTTTGTCCCAGCCGCCTTATTTCTTGTAAACCTTTTGGAATGTCGCCTTACTAGTACGGACAGAACGGAAAATAAGCTGTATAAGCACCTCTGCAAACACAAGCCCCATAACGATTGCACCTGTAATTAAAAATGCCTTTAATCCATACTGTAGCCCTTGTATATAATCATCCTCAACAACATTTCTCATTGCATTATAAGCCATGCCTCCCGGAACTAACGGGATAATACCGCCAACAATAAAGATAATCATCGGCATTTTAAAGCGTCGAGCATACAAATGTGCAACAATAGCAATTACAAATGCGCTAAAAAATGAGGCATTCACAATATCCAGGCCTTGTTCTGTTAGGACGAAATAAATCATCCAGCCTACTACCCCAACAAAACCACAATAAATTAAGGTTTTTCTAGGTACATTAAAAATAATTGCGATACCAGCAGTCGCAAAAAAGCTAACAATCAATTGTATGATATAGTCCATGTCGCCTGCCTCCTAAAACGATAAAGTGACGGCAATAGCTGCACCGATTGCAAAAGCTGTTAAAAAGGCCTCTGCGCCCTTTGCCATCCCCGACATAAAATGACCTGCCATTAAATCCCGAACTGCATTCGTGATCAAAATACCTGGCACTAGTGGCATAACGGAGCTAATAACAATTTTATCTATTTCCGTACCATGCCCATATTTCACTGCAAAGACAGCAATCGATCCTACTACTAATGAAGCCGTAAATTCTGAGAAAAATTTCACTTTTGTTAAGTCATTTATCATTAAAAGCACTAGGAAGCCTAACCCCCCTGCCAAGCAGGCAAAAAGGAAATCAGACCATCCCCCCTTAAACATTATAAGGAAACAACCACTCGCAAGAGCAGCTGATATGACTTGAATATATGTTGGTAAAAAATAATTTGTTTTTTGTATCGACTTTAACTCGTCATACGCGTCTTCTAATGTTATCATGTGAGATGTGAGTCTCCGAGATACTGAATTTACCAAGGCTATTTTTTGCAAATCTGTTACCCTGTTGGAAATCGATGTAATTCTCGTTGGCTGTGTCTTGCCTAACGAAAAAATGATCCCTGTAGGTGTGGTATAACATTGCGCATCTAGCATATTTTGAGAATGTGCCATACGTAGCATTGTATCCTCCACACGGTATGTTTCTGCACCACTTTCAATCATAATTCGTCCCGCAAGCAATAAGCAGTCAATCGTAAATTCATTATCCACTTCACGTAAAACCATTATAGCTATCTACCTCCTTCAAAAGGTTCCTTGCCCATAGTATCGAACTGCAAATAAAAACTCAACCGAAAATTTTAACTTTTAACAAAAATGCTTTGGCTTTCATATGCTGAAAAGTGTAAGCAAATGAGTTATTTATTCATGAAGATCAGTTTTCTATAAATTGAAAGCAAAATTTTGTAGATTCGTATAACTTTTTCAATGACTAACACGTCTGATTGTATAGAAAGTATAGAAAAATAAATAAGGGAAGGAGCGTATCCATCAAAATGCCGGAACGCAGAAAAAGACGCGGCCCAATGATTGATTTCCTATTAATTGGCCTCATCATTACATTAACAACTATTATTTTATTTATTATCCTATCAAAGGATGACTTTAAGTTTCAAAAAATCAGTGCCTCAAAAGAGACAGATTCAGATTCAATAACGAGCAAACTATCCACAGAAAGCTCTGCGTTTCCAGGTATTCGTATTGTAAGCGATGTTTCTAATGATGAACGAACACCTTTTGCTATTCACTATCCGGAAACAGATAACAAAGCTTTTAACGATGCTGTATTACAGTACATAAAGGATTCAAAAGAAAACTATCTGTCATCTATGAAAGAAAATAAAGATAAAGAGGCAATGGGTGAGCTTAATATTAGTTTGGAAACTTTCCCATACCAGAAGCACTACTATTCCTTTGTGCTAACAAAAACGTTGTATACAGGTGGAGCCAATCCCGAGGTTTCAACAAAAACATTCTTCATTAATAATGAAACTGGTGAATTAATTTCCATTGAAACTTTGTTGAATAACGACGACAACAACTTATCGGCATTAGCTACTCATGTACGTAATGACTTACAGAAAAACCTTCAGTTAAAGGATGAGCTAATAACGTCAACTGAACCGAAGTGGTCTAACTTCAATCGCTTTGCTATCGTTGATGATTCGTTACAATTCTATTTTGATGAGTATGAGATTGCTAGTGGAGCAGCTGGTCCACCAATTGTGAAGCTTCCCCTTTCACTTATTAATCCGTTGTTAGCCTCTGATTTTCAAATTGCCATGGAAAAGCCGACGAAGCCAACTAATACAGGTGACCCAAATACAAAGCGTATTGCCTTAACTTTTGATGATGGCCCACATCCAAAGGTTACAGAACAAATTTTAAATATTCTCGATAAATATCATGCAAAAGCTACCTTCTTTATGCTTGGTAGTCGTGTACAATATTACCCTGATATTGCTAGAGACGTACTTGCACGTGGACATGAAATAGGTAATCATACATGGAACCATCCTGTATTAACGAAACTGTCACAAGAGCAATCACTGCAGCAATACACATCAACCGTTGCGGAGATAGAGAAAGCAATTAATCAAGCTCCAACTGTATTTAGACCACCATATGGAGCAACAAACGAAACTATTAACGCTCAAATTCCAATTCCTGTAGTCTTATGGACGATCGATACATTGGACTGGAAGCATCGCAATGCTCAACAGTTACTACCTAATATCAAAAATAATCTACACAATAATGCCATCGTCTTAATGCATGATATTCATCAATCAACTGCAGATGGACTTGATGCCGTGCTTGCTTATTTACAAGGGCAGGGCTATGAATTCGTTACAGTATCAGAAATTCTTCCATATCGTCAAAAATAACTGACCAAAGAAAAAGTCCAATAAACTCAATGTTTATTGGACTTTTTGCTTATTTGATTGTTAATGTATCAAGTGGTTTGAAGTCTTTTAGCTGATAGCTCTTCACTTCGTTGCTAGCTACTGTGTAAAGAGCGTCATCTATATAAACTACTCGCTGTACACGCTGCTCCCAATTTTCATACTGATCGCCAGTGCTTTTATTAACAATATTTCCTTTTAGTACGATTCCTTTATTTGCAGTGATTTCATAGATTTGTGCACCTTGACCTTTGTAGACAATTTCATCGCCCTTCCCTGCATCATAAAGGACAACTGGGAAACCAAAGTAACTGTATTCCTTATTGCGGAATAGCGCTTTAGGATTGTATTGAACATCAGAATATGAGCCCTTGCCTCCGATTTTTACTGTTGATTGTTCCTTTGGATTTTTGAAATCTGAAACATCGAACAATGACATTTTCATATTAGTTGTAACTGTAAAATTACGTTTCGAATAGGCATCATAGCGTTGCTCGGTATCGTAGCCAATGCCAATTAAATGCGTTTCGTCTAATGGATGTAAATAGTTGCTAAAGCCTGGAATCTTCAGCTCACCTAGTACAGTTGGCTTTTTCGGATTTGCCACATCAATCACAAACAGTGGATCCACTTGCTTAAATGTTACTACATATGCTTTTTCACCCATAAAGCGAGCAGAATACACTTTTTCACCAGGAGCTAAATCTTTTACTGCACCAAGCTGTTGTAAATTTTCATCTAATATAAATAGGTGGTTACGTGATATTTCTTGTTCATCCCTCGTATTTCCTTCAGTTGTAACGATGCGGAAATTGCCTTCATACTCATCCATTGAGTATTGATTTAACACTGTTCCTTTTACTTCCGTAGTACCTACAAAATTCATGGCAGTTCCATCAACATTCCATTTAAAAACTTGTGTATCCGTTGCTCTTGGCATCCAGATCATATCCATAATGCGACTAGCAGCAGGCACTGGATTTCCATCATAAATTGGTGTTGTTAAATAAAGTGCATTTTCCGACATATAAAGTCCACTACTACCACCTAAGTATCCCTTAGTATTCGCAGTTGTTTTGGCACCATTTTTTAAATCCACTGCTGTCATTAAGCTATATGTTCCATCCATTGTATTTGGTAAAATAGAAATTTTCTCTAAAGGTAAGCTTTTATATTCTTTACCTTCTATACTATCAAATGTTTTCGGTTTTAAATCTGGCGCTTTTTGATCTCTAAGCATCCAATAATTCGGATACATATTACCGATTAAATATAATGTGTCGTCTGTAATTCGAATATCCTGCAAATATCCCTCTTGACCCACTTCACGTATAAGCTTTGCATTCTTTGGATTTGAAATATCATACAACGTAGCTGTCGACATGCTTGTGCCTACTTTTTCTAAATACTCATCCCCAATCGCTATTAATAAATTATCATATAATGCTAGCTTCGAAATATATTGTGATTCTTTCAGCTTAATTGTTGTCGCTAATTTTAAATTTTTCGGATCTCTAGCATCAACTACAGTAATGCTTTGATTCTTGACAGCATAAATAAAGCCATCCTTGACAACCACTATATCGCCTTCCTCAACTCCCTCTACTTGATTATTTGTTGTTGAGGCATTGTTTGCGCTCGCTTTATCTTCGCTCCTTGCAGTTTCTACGCTTGCTTCATGGCTCATTTCTTTATCTGAATTCGCTAAAAGTGCTTTGAAATATTGTTGTAGCTCTTTTTCTGATTTTACTGCTTCAAGCTTTTCTATGACCGTAAATGGGATTACTTGCGATGCGGTTTTAGGTCCACTTAGTGCAAATGCCTCTTTATTCACATGTAATTTATAGCTACCAGGTGCTAGATCGCTAACAATTAGTGTTTTTTTATCTTCTCCCAATGTTATTGTTGCTGTCACCTTTTGATTTTTGCCATTCGTTACATATACATGGGCATCCGTTATTTTGCTATCCTTTAGTGCCTTTGTAAAGAATGCTTGCCAGCTATGAGTTGTCATACTCGCAGTTGCCGCCTGTGCCTCCGCTTTTAAGGGCGTCTTCAACGAAAAAATTCCTGGCAAAATAGCTAGTACGGTGATGAGTAAAATTGCTATCCACTTGTTTTTCATCATTTTTCTTTCCTTTCATAAAGTTGTTTATTAATTAGACTACCAAAGAACAAAAGAGTTACATTTTTCTGAAATTTTCATCGCAGGAGTTTTTGAAATATTACAAAAAGAAAAACGAGGGGGAGTGAAACCCTCTCGTTTATTCATCAAATGGCCATTTTGGTAGCATTTTTGCTAATGACTTATCTTGACGTTTCCCTAATACATAGTCAGCCTGCATAATTGTATGAATCTCACGCGTACCTTCATAGATAACGGGCGCTTTCGAGTTACGTAAATAACGAGCGACTGGATATTCATCTGAATAACCATATGCTCCATGGATTTGTACAGCATCATCCGCTGCCTTATTGGCAAAATCACAAGCCTGCCACTTTGCTAATGATGTCTCTCGCGTATTGCGCACACCTTTGTTTTTTAACTCACCAACACGATATACAAGCAAA
Organism: Lysinibacillus sp. FJAT-14222; assembly: GCF_001278875.1. Taxonomy (NCBI): domain Bacteria; kingdom Bacillati; phylum Bacillota; class Bacilli; order Caryophanales; family Bacillaceae; genus Lysinibacillus; species Lysinibacillus sp. FJAT-14222. The sequence goes on from NZ_LIYL01000019.1 coordinate 29,093, forward strand.
CGACTCATTTGATAACCCGCTTCCATGTTGGCAATCATTTGACCAACTAGCTGATGCTCACCGATGGGCTTCCCAAATGTTTCGCGTTCATGACAGTATTTTACGCTCGCCTCGATACATGCTTGAATGAGACCGACAGCGCCTGCTGCTACAGTAAAACGACCATTATCTAGCGCAGACATTGCAATTTTAAAGCCTTCTCCTTCTTCTCCTAAGCGATTCTCAACAGGTATACGTAGATCTTCAAAAAAGAGCTCCCCTGTATTACCAGCACGAATACCGTATTTGCCTTTAATGGCCTTCGATGTAAAGCCCGCCATAGAACGCTCTACGATAAATGCACTAATGCCATGATGCTTCTTCGATTTATCCGTGTAAGCAAAAACGATAAAATGATCAGCTATATCACATAAAGAAATCCATGTTTTCTGCCCATTTAATACGTAAAAATCTCCATCCCTTATAGCGGTGGTAGACATTGCGGCTACATCTGACCCTGCTCCAGGCTCTGTTAAACCAAACGCCCCAATTCGAACCCCTTTCGCCTGCGGAACAAGATATTGCTGTTTTTGAGCCTCTGTTCCCCATTGCATTAAGGTCATGCTATTCAATCCTGTATGAACTGAAACAGCTGTGCGAAACGCTGTATCTCCACGTTCAAGTTCTTCACAGACGATGGCAAGCGCATTGTAATCCATGCCACTGCCACCGTATTGTTCTGGTACACAAACACCCATTAAGCCAAGCTCAGCAAGTCTGGACCAAATCTTCTGATCAAAGCCACCCTCAGCATCCCACTTCGCAATATGCGGAATGATTTCATCATCCACAAACTGTCGTACTGTTTTTCGTAGCATTTCCTGCTCAGTGGTAAATTCGAAATTCATGACCAAGCACCTACCATTTCACAATCATTGCAGATTTATGAGATGTCTCCTTAATGACAACGCCACGTTTTGCCATCTCTTCAATATAAATGTCGCCCGGTACAACTGATTCAGGTGCGAATACACCACGCTCTGTAATTTTATCTTCCCCAATCATTTGAGCAACGACAGAAATTGTATTTGCTGTTGCACGAGCCATGGCCGTTTCATTAATCGTCATATCTTTACGCACAACCATTTCGTACTCATAAGTCACTTGTTGTTGCGCTTTTTCACCCGCTACAATAACACGCAGCAGTACTGCATCTGGTTTTGTACCAAGCTCAAGTTTCTTTTTAAGTGCCTCACGAACAACTGGACGCACAGAAACCTCCTGATCTTCTACCTCTACCTTATTACTAGCATCTAGGAACCCTAAATCTGCTAATAGCTTAAACTTCTCTGCATGTCCCTTATAACGAATTGTTTTATATTCTAATGTGTGGACATTTGGGAATGTCTTATACAATGTCGATATGCCGCCAGATGTATAAAATGCCTCAAGCACACCAAAACCTTCGAAATAAATAGGTTCAATACCTGATAAAGATGGAACTTCTTGAAGTTTACCTTTTTGAATCATCTTTGATGGCTCCGTATAATGATCAAAGACTCCATCTAGTGAAAATACTCGTGTATAGTGAAGAGGTGGCTTCGGCTCTGTAGGAATACCGCCTACAAAAAGTTTAATAGATTCTACCTCATCTAATTTCGATGCACCATAGCCTGCTAGTATATTAACCATACCTGGTGCAACACCTAAGTCTGGAATAATTGTTACGCCTTGCGCTGTCGCCTCTTCGTTGAGATCTAATATTTTTTCCGTTACACCGCCAATATGACCACCTAAATCTACGGAATGTACACCAGCCTCAATCGCTGCTCTTGCTACACGCTCGTTGAAGGAATAGAATAAAGCATTAACGACTACATCGCCTTTTGAGATAACCTCCATTAACGAGTCATCGCGCTCAGCATGAAGCTCTACAACCTCAACCTTATCTGTATTTAAAGAGTCCACAAAATCCTGCGCTATTTTCACGTCAATATCTCCTAAAAATACACGCTCTACTTTGCTACTTTTTATTAAATCACGAGCTACCTCTTTCCCCATTAAACCTGCACCTAATACAACAACTTTCATCAAGAACATCCCCTTTCGTTGATCTGTTACTCTGTATCGATTTGTGCTCTTTGTAATTTACCGCTATAGTCTACATAAATACTTTTCCATTCTGTATAGACATCCAAGGCAGCTATACCCGAGTCACGGTGACCATTCCCCGTGCCCTTTGTGCCACCAAATGGTAAATGGATTTCAGCACCTGTTGTGCCGGCATTCACATAAACAATACCTGTATCTAAATCTCGTTGTGCGCGGAAAATCGTATTAACATCTTGTGAGAAAATTGAACTGGATAAGCCAAATTTTACGCCATTGTTTACTTCGATTGCTTCATCCAAACTTGCTACTTCAATTAGAGAAACGACCGGGCCAAAAATTTCTTCCTGTGCAATAATCATGTTAGGCTTAACGTTGGTAAATAGCGTAGGCTCATAATAAAACCCTGTGTCATAAGGAGGCTCAGATAAAATTCTTCCTCCAGCTAATATTGTTGCCCCTTCCTGTTTGCCTATTTGCACATAGTGATTAATTTTTTCCAATGCAGCTTTATTAATCACGGGTCCGATTTTTACACCTTTATCTAGGCCGTCCCCAATTGTTAGCTTTTGCATTTCGTCTAATAGACGTTTTTCTAATTCCTCTCTTACATCTTTATGCACGATCACGCGGCTACATGCTGTACATCTTTGACCAGCAGTACCAAATGCACTCCATAAGATTCCTTCAGTAGCTAGCTGTAAATCGGCATCTTCCATAACTATGACTGCATTTTTTCCACCCATTTCTAATGAAACCTTTTTCAGGTGTTTACCACCTAGCTCTGCTACCTTACTTCCTGTTGATGTAGAACCGGTAAATGAAATGACCTTGACGTCTGGATGTCCAATTAATGCTGTCCCAACTGTTGGCCCTGTACCAAAGACAATATTTGCTACTCCGTCTGGTAAACCAACCTCTTCAAAAATTTTGCCCATTTCATACGCCATCATCGGCGTCTCATTAGATGGCTTCCAAATGAACGTATTGCCAGCAACAATTGCAGGGAACGACTTCCAAGTGGCAATAGCTACAGGGAAATTCCACGGAGTTATTAAACCTACAACGCCAATAGGTGCCCGTACACTCATGGCAAATTTATTGGCCAACTCAGACGGTGTTGTCTCCCCAAATAACCGTCGCCCTTCACCGGCCATATAATAAGCCATATCTATCCCTTCCTGTACTTCACCTCTTGCTTCTTCAATAACCTTTCCCATCTCTTTTGTTAAAACGGTCGCCAAATGTTCCTTCTTTTCTTTCATTTTTTGACCGATGGCATATAAATAGTCCGCACGTTTAGGCGCAGGTACTAACGCCCAGCTTTTTTGTGCTTGTTTTGCAACCGCTACCGCTCCATCTACCTCACTTGCCGTAGAAAGCGGTATTGTAGCTAGCTGCTCCCTATTTGCAGGGTTGGTCACTGCTATACTTTGTAAATGCGAATGTGTTACCCACTCACCGCCGATATAGTTTTTGATTTCCACTACATACACCCCCTGAAGTATCTTGATGCCTCTGCTTCATTGTTACCAGTCGCATTGCTTTCAGACAGAAATATCATCTATTACTCTATCTATATAGAATTAAATGTGTCAAAATTCCGAAATTTCAATAAATGACCATCTACAGAGCATGCTTTTGGTTCAACAACATCGGTGACAATCGCCAGAGGCTTTATTTTCTTTTAGCTAAACATCCATGTAGCTTCACGGATGAAAGTCCTTTGTGAGCATAGGAAAAACAATCACAAAACTTTTAGCTAAGAAAATAAAAAATACACATTCTAGTTTTTTATATTCGACATTTACTAGCTTATTCCCTTTTTTTCTAAAATAATTAATTACACTTTGAAACTAATGTAACTTATAATCGTATATAATAACAAAATTATTTTTGGAGGAATCCTATTATGAATAATCACGAAATTGACTACAAATTATATGGCGATGATATGCAATACGTACAAGTGGAGCTTGATCCTCAAGAAACTGTGGTAGCTGAAGCTGGAGCTTTAATGATGATGGATGATGCTATCCATATGGAAACGATCTTTGGTGATGGGTCAAGAGGAAGCCTAGAAAGTGGTCTTATGGGAAAATTATTTGGAGCTGGGAAACGCCTAATTACAGGTGAAAGTTTATTCATGACGACATTTACGAACGTTGGTTCAGATAAACGCCATGTGTATTTTGCTTCTCCATACCCTGGTAAGATTATTCCAATGGATTTAAGTCAATTAAACGGGAAAATTATTTGTCAAAAAGATGCATTTTTAGCTGCTGCAAAAGGAGTTTCAATCGGCGTTGAATTCCAGAAAAAAATCGGTGTTGGCTTCTTTGGTGGTGAAGGCTTCATTATGCAAAAGCTTGAAGGAGACGGCATGGCTTTTGTACATGCAGGTGGCACTATTCATGAAAAGACTCTAGCACCCGGAGAAGTATTACGTGTTGATACAGGCTGTCTAGTTGCTATGACATCTGATGTAGATTATGATATCGAGATGGTCAAGGGCGTAAAAACTGCATTGTTTGGCGGTGAAGGTATCTTCTTCGCTACTTTAAAAGGTCCAGGTAAAGTATGGATTCAATCCTTACCATTTAGCCGATTAGCAAGCCGCGTCTTCGCTGCAGCACCAATTTCTCAAGGCGGTGGCGGTCAATCTAAAGGTGAAGGTGGCATTGGCGGTTTATTTGATATGTTTAATAAATAGACCAACCATCTATCCAATTTTTTCATTATAAAAGGAGCTCATCTAGTTACGATGGGCTCCTTTCTTCATTTGAAGCAAATCCTCCTTAAATGCGAAAGCGAAGTGCCAGCAACAACAGGAGTCTACTCGGATTTTTACCTTTATATCAAAAGTTTATAGCAATTCTTCGAGGATATTGCGTTTAAACAACCTCTATTTTTAGCCTCACCATTAATCTATTCGATTCGTTACAGCCTTGTCCTGCCCATATGCGGTAAGTGCTTTAACGTTTAGCATTAGCATAGCAGTTCTAGTTTGAAGCGACGCACTACCGATATGCGGAAGTGCTACAACATTAGGAAGCGTCAATAATGGATGATCCAACGCAATGGGTTCATGTTCAAATACATCTAGACCTGCTGCCCACAGCTTACCATTTTTCAAAGTGTCATAAAGTGCATTCTCATCAATAATGCCACCACGTGATGCGTTAATTAACACAGCGTCGTCCTTCATTAAGGCAAGTTCCTCTGCTCCTATAAGCCCTATCGTATCATTATTATAAGGTGTCATAATAACGACAAAATCCGATTGTTTTAAAAGATCCTCTAACGATTCATATTGAAAGCCATACATTTCTTCTACCTCGTGGCGACGTCTACGATTGTTATATAAAATTTTCATATCAAAACCTTTTGCTCGTCTTGCAACAGCCTGCCCAATACGCCCCATACCAATAATCCCGATAGTAGCTCCGGATACATCTTTACCTACTAATTGCATTGGATACCAGCTTTTCCATTTACCATCACGCAAATATCGTTCGCTTTCTGGAATTCTACGAGCAGTCGCAAGCAATAATCCCAATACTAAATCAGCAGTCGTATTTGTTAAAACTCCTGGAGTATTTGTCGCCATAATACCGCGCTGACGCAAGGCTTTGACATCAATATTATTAAATCCAACTGCTAAATTTGTCACAAGTTTTAAATTGGGTGCGTGTAATAGTAACTCTTCATCTACTTGATCAGCAATCGTTACCCATAATACTTCACAATCCGCCACAGCTGCCAATAGCTTTTCCCTTGGTATAACAATTTCCTCTTCCTCCCATTGTTCGATATCATAATACTCTTTCAACGGCTCAACTATATGCGTTGGGAACTTACGTGTAATAAATAATTTCTTTTTCATATTCCGAACACCCCTCTATTCAATTCGCCTATAGCGTAACACTTAGAACGCGCATTTTCTAGGGATTTCTTATCTTTACTTGTGTGGTAGCTATTCCTTTTAATCGCTCTACAAACTTCATCCGTCTATTTGTTGTTTTATCCTCCAAATAAACGATTTTGTCCTAAAAACTGGCTCATCACCAACTTATCCTCATGGTATACGTCTATGCTATCCCAACTAAGCAAAAAAACTATGCATAGGCTTTATGCATAGTCGTTAAAAATCTCTGATTGTTGTATCTAAACGATTTGCAACTTGTTTTAACTCCTCTGAAGATTCTCCAATTGATTCGATCATATCTGCCAATTCTGTTATTTGTCGTCCAACGTTTTGGAAGTTTGAGATAGAACCGTTCACTGAGCCAGATATTGCATCGAATGCTTTTAAAGATTCTGCATTTTGCTCAATACTATTGTTCACTAGTTCTTGGATTTCATGAATCGCTTGGACAACTTGGTTCGTAATTCCATTAGACATAGTTATGAGATTCGCGATTTGTTCTACCGAATTTTTCGTCTGATCTGCAAGCTTACGGACTTCACTCGCCACGACAGCAAAGCCTTTTCCATGCTCTCCTGCCCGCGCAGCTTCAATGGCTGAGTTTAACGCAAGTAAATTTGTTTGACCAGAAATACTTTTCACAATTTCAACCACAGCATTAATTTTAGAGGAAGAGTGATCTAATTGCTCCACCATATCCGACATTTCAACTGTCTGATGATGAATTTTCCCTGTTTGCTCGCTAATTGACATTATTTTAGAATAACCATCAGACGATACCTTTTGCATTGTTTTTGCTTCATCGATACTTTCCTTCAAGTATTCATTAACTTCCTTGGCGCTAAAAACAAGCTCAGTCACTGTTTCATTCGTACTATGAGATTGAGTCTCTAGCTGCGTAGATATTCCACCTATTACTTCCTTAACGTGAGCTCGAACACTATCCCGCTGCTTCTCAATTAATGTATTCGCATAATTATCATATTCCTCTAAAACAATTTGTTGCTCGAAATTACAAATCTTACTAATGGCATCACAAAATTTCTCTTCATCATCTCTTGATAGATGAAGCTTATAAACTATCTTTCTTAAAAAATTTTCAAGATTTTGAAAGGCTGCTAAATACCACTTAGGGTACAAGTTAATCTTCACATGCATTTTCGCCACACGTCTTCTCTTCTCCAAGAATGCTTCGTCTATACGCCCTTCAAACATTTCTATAATATGATGGCGTAATGTTTGGCGTAAACGTTCGCTGGAGCTATGCTTTTGAATAACCTCACGTAAAGCTGGCACACTTTCAATTGCATGATAGAATGCTGTTACTGCCTCTAAGACATTTTGTTCAATATATGGTTTTAAACTTTTAATTAACTGCAAATCTTGTCTAGTTAAATTTACTAGATTTAACTGTAGTAAACGTTCCTGATCTTGAATAATAACCCCTATGCTTGAATCATCACTAATTTCAATTGTGTTTTTCTTAGCCCTATTTCCAATTTGAAACAATTTATCCACCCCACTGTGCCGTACTATGACTAAATTATTATCTAAAAACAACAAAATCTATGAATCAATTATACGTTTTATTCAATCAAAATAACAATATATATAGGTAAATAATATCTATTTTTACAATAAGTATTGATATACACCATTTCAATATAATACTTTATAACTATTCAATTCATTTCAAAACAAGATGAAAATACTAAAATAAATATAAAATATCAAATTTCAAACTAAAAAAGCCACCCATTCTTTAACAGAAGAGTGACTTTCTTATTTACATAAAGATAATAACCGCTAGTACAGCAGCTAGTACTAAACGATAAACAGCAAATGGCATTAATTTCACTTTTGAAATAAGTGCTAAGAAGAATTTAATAGAAAGTAATGCAAAGATAAATGAACTAATGAAGCCCACTACATAGAAGCCAAAATAATCCATAGATAGCGTATCCCAGTTTTTCAGTACAGATACTAGACTAGCACCTGCCATAATTGGTACCGCCATAATGAAAGTAAAATCTGCCGCTACACGGTGACTCATACCGAATAGTACACCACCAGATATTGTTGCACCTGAACGGGAGAACCCTGGCCAAAGTGATAAGCATTGCACTAAACCTACTTTAAATGCTAAACCATAAGAAATTTTATCTAGAGAATCCACTTTTGGTCTTTTCGGTGCTAATTTATCTGCAGCAATCATTAAAAGTGCCCCAGCTACTAAAGCATAAATAACATGCTCCACTTTAAATAGATGATCATCGATAAAATCTTTAAATGCAAAACCTAATATAACTGCTGGCAACATACCTACAATAACATGCACTAAATTGAAGTGACCTTTCACCGATGTCGTTTGGCCATCAATTTTATAGAGTCCAACTAAATTTAACATTCGTTTCCACATAACAACGACTACGGCTAAAATGGAGCCTAGCTGTACAACGATTTTAAATGTATTGGCAGGATACTTCCCTAAAAACTCCTCTGTCTTTAGCCACATATCGTCGACAATAATCATATGACCTGTCGACGACACTGGCGCAAACTCTGTCATTCCTTCGACAAAGCCTAATATAAGTGCCTTTAATAATTCTATGATATCCACGTTGTCACCTTACCTTTTATTAATTAAATATCCACATATTATAAAATACTCTTTTTCATATACAATGGCTATAGCATTTAGTTATGAATAGACGGCCTCATCACCATAACGTAGGGTTGATTTCAGTTCCGGCTGGCGCTTTCCTGGGGGCGTCGGGCCAACACGAGGTTGGTCACGAAGGCGTTATCACAGGACGTGCTGCTTTTAGCCTTCGTTCCTCTACCCGCTTCGCTTCAACTCCAATCAACTTAATGGCATACGGTTTTAACAAATGTCACCCCAACCTTTATTACTATAATTACAACTTTTCAACAGTAGTTGTCTGCCAAGCTAGCTGAATCATTCATCTTACTCCAACTGCCATATTCCCCAACTAACGGAAGTTTATATCCACTACCCATAATTCAGAACGGCTACCTATTCGCATAGGAGGACCCCAAAAGCCAAAGCCTGATGAAACAAGTGTATGCATTTGCTCCTTCATCTTATAACCATGATCAAGCTCAAATACACGAGCCGTAATATATTGGTTTGGCCATAATTGGCCTTTATGCGTATGACCTGACATATGGAAGTCTACACCCATTTCTGCAGGCGTAATTAAATCATTTGGGGTATGATTCATGACAATCCAAGGCAAGTCATCTGTTGACTTCAATGCATCTAGTTGCTTTCTATTCTTGTTTGTAATATCCTCTTGACCCGTTAATATTAACGCATCGTCGATTCTAATAGTTTCATCACGCAAAATTTTCACATTAGCATTTTCCATCTCTTCAACAAACTCAGGAATTTTCTTGCCATAATACTCGTGATTGCCCAGTACACCATACACTCCGTATGTAGATGTTAATTGCTTCATCACATCTGCCATTCCCTCTTTAACAAACCATTTGGGATCGTCATCCACAATATCTCCAACTAGAAAGACGATATCCGGCTTTGCTTCATTCGATAAAGTAACAAAGCGCTGTAAATGTTTTTTATGTGATAGAACACCTAAATGAAAATCTGATGCAACTACAACTTTCATCGACTCTAGCTCACTACTCTTTTTATCCATCGTTATTTCTAAATGACGGACAACAGGAGAATACGCTAAATAGGTGCCGACAATACTTAGTACAAACAACATAGCAATTGCTATACTACCAATTATCTGTACATTTTTAAAGGGACTTAGCCAAATAACCAAGTTTGCTGTCAAGCAAAGCAATAATCCGTATTCAAAAATAAACATCCAATAATTATGGATTATTGAAAACATTCGTAAGGACTCATGCAATCTACTAATAATAATACTAAACGCAATGATATACAGCACTAACCAATATAAAATTGGATAACGGAACCAGCCCATCGCCACAAGCCACTGTCTTAATCCCCACCCTAAGTAAAAAGTTATTGCACTATATATACTTATTAAAAGAATTCCTCCAATTACTTTAGGCATTTCAGTCCCCTACTTTCCTATAGTTTAGTCGATTATAGCATTATACTTAACATTCATATTTACACTAAGTACTTTGAATATTCTTCTTATAGAAAGCAAGTGGAAAAGGACAACAAATTGGCTTCTTATATCAAGTGTACATATTCCTGATTATTCAATCGTATGATTTACATGACAATCTAATTAGGAAACTGATAATATCGTAATCTAGGCTATTACACGAAGTCGTTTACACCAGCCACACTGGAAGCTGATTTACTCCTCTGGGATTACAGATGAGACCCTGTAGCGCTCATCGGATGCCCCAGGAAAGCTCCTATGAAATCAAACCTATGTTATGTAAGATCCCCTCTTACAATTCTATCTAATTATAAGATTATGTAAAAAATCTAAGAATAATATGCTTTGATTTCTCTGAATATTTCGGTAACATTATGATTGCAAGAGAAAATTTACGCATGTACGAGGGAAAAAAAGGGGTGTTGTTCAAATGACAAGATATAAGTTCGAATCAACAGAGCATGAGTTATTTCGTAAAACCTTACGTAAGTTTTTAGCAGATGAAGCCGAGCCGCACTATTCTCAATGGGAGAAAGATCATCTTATTCCACTTGGGTTTTGGCGTAAGCTTGGGGAAATGGGCTATCTATGTCCTCAAGTAGAAGAACAATATGGGGGTCTCGAGTTAGATTTTAGCTTTGGCGTTATTATTCAAGAGGAGCTAGAGCGTGTAGGTTCGAGTCTTATTGGCGTTGGCTTGCATAATGACATTGTCGTGCCCTATATTGAAGCATTCGGCTCCAATGAGCAAAAATCACGCTGGCTACCGAAGTGTGTTACAGGTGAAAATATTACAGCCATTGCTATGACAGAGCCAGGTACAGGTTCAGATTTGGCAAACATCCAAACAACTGCTATTCGTGATGGCGATCACTATATCGTCAACGGACAAAAAACATTTATTACAAATGGTATTCATACAAATTTAGCGGTCGTTGCTGTAAAAACAAATCCTCAAGCAGAAAAAAAACATCGTGGCATTAGCCTCCTTGTCATTGAAGACGGGACACCAGGCTTCACGAAAGGTCGTAAGCTCGAGAAAGTTGGCATGCACGCGCAGGACACTGCCGAGCTATATTTTGAGGATTGTCGCGTACCTGTAGAGAATCTCCTTGGTGAAGAAGGTAAAGGCTTTATTTATATGATGGAAAAGCTGCAACAAGAGCGTTTAGCAGTAGCCATCGCCGCACAAACAGCTGCTGAGGACATGCTTGCTTTAACAATAGATTATGTAAAATCCCGCGAAGCTTTTGGAAAATCAATAAGTGACTTCCAAAATACGCAATTTAAAATAGCCGAAATGGCAACGAAAATTGAACTCGGCAAATCATTTTTAGAATCTTTAATAGAGGAACATATCGCAGGAAATGATGTTGTGACAAAAGTTTCGATGGCAAAATACTGGATAACAGAAAATGCACGTGAGCTTGCTGTCCAGTGTATGCAGTTACATGGCGGCTACGGTTATATGGAGGAATACAAGATTGCTAGAAGATATCGAGACATTCCTGTCATGTCCATTTATGCAGGTACCAACGAAGTTATGAAAGTAATTATTGCTAAGAATTTAGGCTTATAACTAAGAAAATCTATTATGTAATGAAATTAATGTGTGATATTAAATAAAGTATGGCTTTTTGGCAAAACGAGGGTCGAGATGACGGATTGAAGAGTCTAAGCGACGGAATCAGGGTCCGAGACGACGGAATCAAGGTCCGAGATGACGGATAGAAGAACCGAAGCGACGGATTGAAGAGCCGCGGTGACGGATTGAAGCCGAAGCGACGGAATCAGGGTCCAAGGCGACGGATTGAAGAGCCGAAGCGACGGAATAAGGGCCCGAGACGACGGATTGAAGGTCCAAGACGACGGATTGAAGAACCTAAGCGACGGATTGAAGAGCCAAAGCGACGGAATAAGGGCCCGAGGCGACGGATTGAAGGTCCAAGACGACGGATTGAAGAACCTAAGCGACGGATTGAAGAGCCGAAGCGACGGAATAAGGGCCCGAGACGACGGATTGAAGCCGAAGCGACGGATTGAAGAACCTAAGCGACGGAATGAAGAGCCGCGGTGACGGATTGAAGCCGAAGCGACGGATTGAAGGTCCGAGACGACGGATTGAAGAACCGAAGCGACGGAATAAGGGTCCGAAACGACGGATTGAAGCCGAAGCGACGGATTGAAGGTCCGAGACGACGGATTGAAGAGCCGAAGCGACGGAATGAAGAGCCGCGGTGACGGATTGAAGCCTAAGCGACGGATTGAAGGTCCGAGACGACGGATTGAAGAACCTAAGCGACGGAATGAAGAGCCGCGGTGACGGATTGAAGCCGAAGCGACGGATTGAAGGTCCGAGACGACGGATTGAAGCCGAAGCGACGGAATGAGGGTCCGAGATGACGGATTGAAGAGCCGAAGCGACGGAATAAGGGTCCGAGACGACGGATTGAAGCCGAAGCGACGGATAGAAGGTCCAAGACGACGGATAAAAGAACCGAAGCGACGGATTGAAGGTCCAAGACGACGGATTGAAGAACCGAAGCGACGGATAGAAGAACCTAAGCGACGGATTGAAGAGCCGAAGCGACGGATTGAAGGTCCGAGATGACGGATTGAAGCCGAAGCGACGGAATAAGGATCCGAGACGACGGATTGAAGCCGAAGCGACGGATTGAAGGTCCGAGACGACGGATTGAAGAGCCGAAGCGACGGAATAAGGGTCCGAGACGACGGATTGAAGCCGAAGCGACGGATTGAGGGTCCAAGGCGACGGATTGAAGAGCCGAAGCGACGGAATAAGAGTCCGAGACGACGGATTGAAGCCGAAGCGACGGATTGAAGAGCCGCGGTGACGGATTGAAGCCGAAGCGACGGATTGAAGGTCCAAGACGACGGATTGAAGAACCGAAGCGACGGATTGAAGGTCCGAGATGACGGATTGAAGAACCGAAGCGACCGAATGAAGAGCCGCGGTGACGGATTGAAGAGCCGAAGCGACGGAATAAGGGTCCGAGACGACGGATAGAAGCCGAAGCGACGGAATGAAGGTCCAAGACGACGGATTGAAGCCGAAGCGACGGAATGAGGGTCCAAGGCGACGGATAAAAGAACCTAAACAACGGAATGAAGAGCCTAAACAACGGAATGAAGAGCCGAAGTGACGGATAGAAATTCACAACATTCACAAGGGTTTCCTCACGCATTTTGTTTTCAAAGCAAAGAAAACAGCGGCAGAATGTTTGCCGCTGTTTTTGTCTATGCTGCTGGAATTCGAACGATTACTTTAAATAAATCTCCATCTACCTCTATACTCATACGAGCACCATGCAAATCTACAATGGATTGTGCGATGGCTAAGCCGAGCCCTGAGCCCTCTGTATGGCGCGAAGCATCCGCTCGCTTAAAGCGTTCAAATAACTCATCGGCATTCTCGCTAATTTCATATTTTGCGACATTCTTCACGGTGAATTCCGCATCGCCCTCAGAAGTACGCTTTAATGTAACATAAACACGTGTGCCTTCTAATGCATATTTCAATACATTGACAATTAAATTATCAATCAGTCTCCACCATTTTTGACCATCCACATACGCATAGATTGGCTCATCTGGTTTTGTCATACGTAAATCTAAACGTGCCTGTGCTAAATCTTCCTCATGCTCCCCTACCGCCTGCTGTACAAGCTGAGATAAGTCTACTCGAGTACGATGAAGCTCCATATTACCACTCGCCATTTTAGACACTTCAAAAAGATCCTCAATCAGTAATTTTAAGCGCTCTGATTTTTTATCAAGGATATGAATGTATTGCTTACGCTCTTCTTCCGTAATATCAGGATTTTTCAGTAAATCTGTATACGTAATAATGGACGTTAACGGTGTGCGTAAATCATGACTAACATTCGTAATAAGCTCTGTTTTTAAACGTTCACTTTTTGCCTGCTCATGCATGGACGTGCGTACGCCCTCCCTTAAATGATTAAGATTTTCTGCATGCTCTGCAAGTGGTGATTTGCCCATTACTTTAACATCACGATTTAAACGTCCCTCGGCCATGTCTTTTGTATCCTTCATAATTCGGTTTAAATAGCCCATTCTAGAAAGGAAGAGAATCATGGCTGGTATACCGATAAGTGTACAGATGCCCAATACTAGAACAGGGAATCCACCACCTCGTAACATGGAAGCAACAAGACTTCCACCACCGAAAAATGCTGCTCCAATCATCACTATAGAATGCAATCCAATGGAACGATTTAAAAATAAATCTGTAATTGATTCACCTAGTGACCATAAATAGCTAGCTTTTAAATTCTCTTCTAGTTTTTTTACAGTATTCACTCGATCATACAGCCAAATTAGCTGTACAAAGAACAGAATAGCAATAATTAATAGTGCACCTGCTTTTACTAGTAAATCCATTAAAAAGCTCACATAATTACCTTGGTAAAAAAATTCAATTGCTTCGTGAGAAATTTCCATAGTTAACAAATACATACATCCGATTACCAACAATAAAACAAGCTGGAAATCAATTTTCATCTTTGCAAGTGCTTCTTTTTCTTTTATACCTTGTACCATTTGCAGCACTTCTTTACGCCCTTTCCACGCAACAATAGCCGCTATAATACTCGTTAACCATATAAAAAAGTAAATGTATTGATTACGTGTAAAATGGTCATAGCCTTCCATGATGTACACTGCTTGTGCTGAATTTTTTGAGATTGTTATGGTGCCCGTGTAATCAGTTGTTTCTCTGAAATTTTCTGTATCTACGTGAATATCAGTTTGATAAAAAATTGGGCTTAAATTCTCACTGATATTCCAAGTAGTTAACGGTTGTTGCCCCGTATAATTTATTACGAACGCACTTCTATCCGTAATATTACCTGAACGATATGTTTCGCCTGTTTCCGTGTTCTTTAATTCATAAGACCAATAATTATTATTTTTCACAAAGCTCTTTGCTTCATCTTGCGCTTTCTTTATATATTGATCAACAAGCGCTTCCTTTTGAGCAAGAATTTTTTTATGGACATGCTCATCATCCTCAAAATTCGCCGTAATATCTTTAATTGTTGTATCTCGCTCTTTCTCAAGCTTTGTTTTTAAATCCGTTGCATTTACATTAGCAGCTTCTTGAATGCGCTCCTCGTATTGAGCTTTAATATTTTCTATCTGTTGCCCTAATGTTCCATAGCGATTACGATGTTCTTCAATTTCACTTTGTGTAACCACGATTTTACTTTTTAAATCCTCAGCAGTTGGTAAATTTAACACTAATGGTCCTAACTCTGACTGAAAATTATCTATTTCATGCTGGAAACTTTCAGAATGAAAATAGGACTTTCCAATATATTTGTACCCGACATTAGAGAACGTAAATATACCGAAAATTACCCAGATTAAACATATAAGAGCGAGAAGAGATTTCCAATTTTTCAACATCCTTTTAACTCCCCTCTAAAAAATTCTCTCGAGCAATTGTAGCATCTCTGAAGAGCGGGCAGTTACTATCTGATACGCATATACGCCAAAATAAATTAATCCAATAACCCCTGCTACAAACCCTGCAATTGTAACATACTGCTCTATTTTATTTTTCCATTTTATAGCCAACGCCCCACACCACCTTTAAATAGCGTGGATTTTTCGGATCTGCTTCGATTTTTTCACGTATTTTTCGAATGTGTACAGCCACAATATTTTCTGCATTGTAAGCTTCCTCATTCCATACACGCTCATAAATCTCTCTTATCGAAAATACACGCCCTGCGTTTTTCATTAATAATTCCGTAATTTTATATTCTATTGGTGTTAATCGAACAGGCTCCCCTTCTAAAATGACTTCCTTTGCGTCCTCATCTAATACAAGTCCGTCAATTTCCACCTTTGCCGCTTCATCATTGTATGTCCCAAGCTGTACATAACGTCGTAGCTGTGATTTTACCCGAGCCAACAACTCTAATGGATGAAAAGGCTTTGTGACGTAATCATCTGCACCTACAGACAATCCATGAATTTTGTCGCCATCCTCCGCCTTCGCGCTTAGCATAATAATTGGAATATTGCGCTCTTCTCTAATCTTAAATGTCGCTGTAATTCCATCCATATTTGGCATCATAATATCTAAAATAATTAAATGTACTTCATTGTTTTCTAGCTTTTCAATTGCCTCTAAGCCGTCAGCAGCTTTAATGACATTGTAGCCTTCATTTTTTAAATAGATTTCAATACCATCACGAATATCTTGATCATCGTCTGTTACAAGAACTGTTAGTTTCGTCATGATATACACCTCGCTCTCAATTAATAGTGTATCTTGTAAATCTTAAAAACCAGCTATTATAAAAATGAAGAATTTCTTAAGGTTTTAATGTGACTCATAACGTGGGGTGATTTCCGTTCCGGCCGGGCGCTTTGCTTTCGCTACAGAAAACATTTGCCGCTGACGCTTCGCTTTCGCGCAGATAAAACATTGTTGTTGCTGTTGCTGTCGCTTCGTTTTCGCACAGATAAAACAATTGTTGCTGTCGCTTCGCTTTCGCACAGATAAAACATTGTTGCTGTCGCTTCGCTTTCGCACAGATAAAACATTGTTGCTGTCGCTTCGCTTTCGCACAGATAAAACATTGTTGCTGTCGCTTCGCTTTCGCACAGATAAAACATTGTTGCTGTCGCTTCGCTTTCGCACAGATAAAACATTGTTGCTGTCGCTTCGCTTTCGCACAGATAAAACATTGTTGCTGTCGCTTCGCNTTTGTTGCTGTCGCTTTCGCACAGAGCAAAGCTTCCTGGGGGCTTCTGATGAGCCGCTTCGCTTGCGCTACAAAAGACATTTGCTGAAAGAAGTTAAAGATTTTACATAAAAAGATTGTCTTGTATGACTTGTTCTCAAATCTTTTTTCTTCCCCCTAATGTCAGTACAACAATACCGCCTAATAACATTGCAACGCCTATCCATGAAGTCATACTTAAATATTCGCCAACTAAAAATACACCTAGCATCGCTGCAGTCAAAGGCTCTGCTAGGGATAGTGTAACGGCCGTCGATGAACTAATTTTCTGAAGGCCATTTAAAAACAATAAATAGGCAATGCTTGTACACATAATCCCCATGAAAAGCATCGTCCATAGATTATGTGGGACAGCTAACCAGTTAAAGCCTCCATTTATCGAGAATGGAAGTAAAAATAACGCACAAATTGAAAACGTCATCGCTACTGCAGGTAATGCCCCCTCTTGCGTCATAAGCTTTTTACTAATATTTGTGTACAATGCAAAGGAGAGACCTGCACAAAGGGCTAGTCCAATACCTCCCATATGCACAGCCTTATCCCCATTATTAACTAATAATAAAATACAGCCGAGAATTGCCATTACCGTTGCTATTCCCCACACCTTTGTCGGCCGTGTTTTCCATAGTACCCATTCTAAAACGCCAGAAAACACAGGGGCACTACCAATCGTTGCAACTGTTCCAATAGCTACACCTGTTAGACGTATTGATGAGAAAAAAAGACCTTGGAATAATGCAATGCTCGCGGCAGCTAAAATTGTCCATTTCCACGACCATTTAAGAAAGTTAATTTTACGCAGAAAAATAGTAATAGCTAATAATAGTCCGCCACCAATTGCAGAACGAATTGTTGCTACTGCTAGCGGAGATACTCCTGCATCTAAAAATGTTTGTGCAGTTCCTGTCATGCCCCATAATATAGCCGCTAGAAGTACGAAAAATGGATACATCATTTATTACCTCCTTGACCTTTTCCACTCATTAACATTAATAATACAGATTTATCCAAAACCAAACAATTACCATTTTTATTTTTCTTTCATTAGCCACAGTATGCTTTCTTTTCAAGGGACGTTATAATAAAAACAACAAAAGGAGCGAAAATTATGTATAAAACAATTGAAGAAACAGCCATTGAGCTTAGTATGCCAGAGGATCAAGTACTGCGCCTAGTTTATGAGGGACGCATCCGCTCAGTGTACGATGGAGATCAAATATTGATTAATAGCGGGCAGTTCAGCACTTATTTTGAGCAGTTAGATCGTATTAAAGAGGAGATCGAAATTTGGCGTAATACACCGATTCCAGAGGATATTGATGTTAAAGATGAGGATTAAAAAATGCCTATCATTCAAACAATTGAACATTGCTGAATGATAGGCATTTTTAATTGTTTAGGTATCAATTCCATCTATTATATTGTTACAACAAACCCAGCTCGCTTACCGATAATTTCCGCATAATCCTCAACCATCACACTAGCTGTTGGATACATACCTGCTCCAGGTCCAATTAACGTTAATGTACCAATATAATTTGTATCCAATGCCACAGCATTATTCACGTCATCAACGGGGTAAAGTGGATGTTCTTTATCAACTAATTGTGGACCAACCTTTGCGAGCACTTTTCCATCAGCTAGCTTCTCAACCTCTGCAACGTGGCGATAACGCAGGCCTTTTTCACATGCTTCTTGCACTTGCTCTGCCGAAATGTTATCAATGCCGATTACTTCTACGTCAGCCCAATCTGGTTGCTCACCAAATGCCAATGCACTTAAAATCATTAATTTTTTAAAGGCATCCTGACCTGATATATCATTAAATGGATCTGCCTCTGCATAACCTAAATTTTGCGCCTCTTTTAAAGCTGTTTCGAACGACCAGCCCTGTGAACGCATTTTCGTTAAAATATAGTTAGATGTACCATTTAAAACACCCTGAATACGACTAACATCATTGACAAGCAAAATATTTTTCATCGTTTTAATAACAGGTACACCACCAGCAGTTGTTGCCTCAAATCCTACAAAAACACCATTTACTTTTGCAAGATCCTGCAGCTCTAAGCCCCGCTTTGCAAACATTACTTTATTAGCTGTGATAACATGGCATTTATGCTCAACAGCACGCTTTAAGTAAGTAAATGCTGGCTCCTCATTTACGATTGCTTCAAAAACAACCTGCAGACCCGGTTCTGCTAAGACTTCATCCATACTAGTTGTCATTAAATGCGCTGTGCCTGGTACACGTTCGCGGCTAGCGTCTGTAACTAATATTTTTGCTACCTCTAGCTCAATTCCTAATTTATTTTTAAGCTCTTCACGCTTTTCGTTTAATATATGGTAAATTCCTTGACCTACCGTTCCAAATCCTAATATAGCTGCCTTTATAGTTGCCATTCCTATATTCCCTCCAACTTACATTCCGCAGTTTCATTAAATTTTATTACGCCTCAGCTTAATTCGCACAGATTTTGAATTGTTCGCAAACTTGCAGCTTACTGTATTTCTAACACTTCGTTTTCAGACAGATATTTAGTCATGGCATTTCGCCCTCATCATAAAAATATTCGCCTAAAGAAGATAAAAAGCTGTAAAATACATACAAATTCAAATAATTCAAAATTTAACTTAAAGAAAATTGTAACGCAAATACATACATTGCACAAGAAAAATCTTTCTAGGATGGACATTTGTTTCTCCTAGACGTGCAGAAGAAATCGTTTTCATCCCTTTTATTATATGATTTTTCGCTTGGATCTATAATAATTGAACAAATATTGACGATTCTTTATAAAAAAATAAGGATCATCACCATAGCGTGTAGTTGATTTCCGTTCCGACTGGGCGCTTTGTTGCTGTCGCTTCGCTTTCGCACAGATAAAACATTGCCGCTGACGCTTTCGCACAGATAAAACATTGTTGCTGTCGCTTCGCTTTCGCGCAGATTGCTGTCGTTTCGCTGTCGCGCAGAGCAGAGCTTCATGGGGGCGTCCGATGAGCCAAAATGAATGCCTTTCTTCTATTATATATATGTATGTAAAGACATTTATAAAAATTGTTCTTTTGAAATATATTGATTAAAAAATTTTTCAATTATGCTAGTCTCTCTTCCTGATCTAATTAAAAAACTCATTCCCTGTAGCAGCAGAGAATGAGCCCAATTATATGAGGGATAATTAACTAGCTTTGGCTAGTAATTTATAACGATATTGTGTTAAAGCTTGTTGCACCAGTCTTATTTCCTCTTGCGTAAAATTTGGTATTGCATACGTACGTTCAACTAATTGGAATGTACCGTATTTCAAGTAATACTCTGTCGCAGGTAGAGAAATATGACTTGCTCCATAGCTCTCATAAGCTTCGAAAACTTCTTTTACTGTATAGTTTTCCTCTTTGGCATAAACGACTTCTTTAAAAGCAGAATGTCCAAAGGTCTGTTGCCAATTACTCTCAACTGACGCAAGTATGTTTTGTATGGACATGTTGTTCACAAACACATGACCTTCATTTAACTCATAAATAAGATAAGATGCAATGTTTTGCGCACTATAAACATTTCCCATTTAAAACACTCCTTTATCATCAGTTTTTAGATAAGAGTAGCTGCTGGCTGTGCAACTACTCTTCTTCATATATATTCAAAAGTGGGGGAGCACTTATGAAAACTAAATTGGTTCTAGGTTGGTACTACCCTTTCGAACACTGAACTTAAATCCTAGTATATAACAAGGATTTAAGCAAGTCAATAATACTTATAAAGATACTAGGTATTATTTATAAAAAACTTCAAATAACTCACCAAATGGGGCGAGCGGTTGATGCAGCAACGTTTTACGCATTACCAAATGAGGCCTATCGAATGAGAAAATACGTAAACGCTACAACATTAGCCAATCTAACTACTCCTACCGCTAAAGCAGTGGAGTTCTAGAATATTTGGATTAAAGTACCTTACCTTTTCTTCCTGAAAAGAGTTTGTACTCAAGTACTGGTGCGCAACATTAACGGACATATTGCGTATATGCAAGGCGCTTCTCCAAGCAAGCATAGATCCCCTGTCTACTTCTCGTGCCGACTTTTTTCGGGAGTAGTCATAACCGATTAGATTTCTATTTATGTCGAACGGAAATTTCTTTAATTTTATTTATTAAGCTTCTACTTTTTGCTGTGAAGCTGTTACTTGTTCAATAGCTTGTTCTAAATCTGCAATAATGTCTTCCACTGCCTCTAAACCGATGGATAAGCGAATGAGCGACTCGGTTACGCCAGTTTGGATTAACTCCTCAGCTGATAGTTGCTGATGTGTAGTAGATGCTGGATGGATAATTAATGATTTAGCATCCCCTACATTTGCTACGTGCGAGAATAATTTCACACTATCGATTAATTTACGCCCTGCTTCACGTCCACCTTTAATACCAAATGTAAGCACTGAACCGAAGCCATTTCTCAAATATTTTTTTGCTAAATCATGAGTAGGGAAATCTTCTAAGCCATTGTAATTTACATATTCCACAGATGGGTGGTTTCGTAAATATTCAGCTACCGCTAACGCATTTTCATTGTGTTTAGGAATACGCAAATGAAGCGTTTCTAAACCTTGTAATAAATTAAATGCTGCATCTGGACTTAATGTTGGACCGAAGTCGCGTAGTAATTGCACTCGCAGTTTTGTGGCAAATGCAGCCGCTGCTGTGTCAATACCATAACGCAAACCATGATAAGAAGCATCTGGTTCAGTAAAGCCTGGGAAACGTCCACGAGTCCAATCAAACTTCCCTGCGTCTACGACAACGCCGCCTAAAGTTGTACCATGGCCTCCAATCCATTTTGTTGCGGAATGAACGACGATATCGGCACCGAAGTCAATTGGTGTTGAGCCATAAGGTGAAGCAAATGTGCTATCAATAATTAATGGCAAGCCGTTTTCATGTGCTATATTCGCTACTGCCTCAATGTCTAGCACTTTTAAACTTGGGTTACCGTAAATTTCAGCGAACACCGCTTTTGTTTTATCCGTAATAGCTGCTTTGAAATTTTCTGGATTTGTTTCGTCTACAAAAATTGTTTTAATACCGTAGTTTGGTAGTGTGTTTGCCAATAAATTATAAGTACCTCCGTATAAAGAGCTACCTGCAACAATTTCATCCCCTGCCCCAGCAAGGTTTAAAATTGAAAATGCAATAGCTGCTGCACCAGATGAAAGTGCTACCGCTGCTGTACCGCCTTCTAATAAAGCGACGCGTTTTTCAAAAACATCTACAGTTGGGTTTGTAATACGTGTGTAAATATTGCCCGCTTCCTCTAAAGCAAAAAGACGTTGCGCATGAGCTGTGTCTTTAAAAACGAAAGCTGTTGAGCGATATACGGGTACTGTGCGAGATCCTGTTACCGGGTCTGGCTCTTGGCCACCATGTAACAGCAATGTTTCTGGTTTAAAATTTGTCATTGTCTACCTCCAAATGGTTACTTTTTTACGATGGTACCGGAGATGAGGAGGATTTTTTCTGTAGAAAACAAAAACCCCCTTCAGCTAAGAAGAGGGTTGCGGTTGCAAGTTTTCCTCCCCTTATCTGCCAGATCCAAGTAAGAATCTGTAGGAATTAGCACCTTAGCAAGTTCGTCACTTACTGGTTGCCGGGCATCATAGGGCCTATCCCTCCGCCGCTCTTGATAAGAGTATGAGATTCAATTTCCATCGTTGTTACACAGTATAAACATAGACTTTTTTTCTGTCAACAATAAAATTTTATTTTTTCCGAAACTTCTGTCTGCTTTTTTACGTAAAACGAACGCATACACTATTTTAGTATCTATTGGTTTACCACCAAAAGTTGGGTTGATTTCCGTTCCGACTGGGCGCTTTGTTGCTGTCGCTTCGCTTTCGCACAGATCCCAAGGAGTCGCCCAGTCTCCACTCCAATCAACTTATATGCAATGACATACGTTTTAAAGTGTTAGCCCTAAATTTTGGTGATGATCCTATTTATTTTGAAAGGAGAACTTTTATGTTAAAAGCCGTTATCATTTTTCTTCTTGTTGGTTATTTAATTGGTTGTATTCACGGCTCTAAAGTTGCTCAGTTTTTATCCGGGGTAGATTTAAAAAAGACTGGTCATGGCAATGCAGGTGCATCCAATGCAACACTTTCCCTTGGATGGAAATACGGCGTATTAGTTGCACTTATCGATATTGGTAAAGGCGTAGCAGCTATTATCAGTGCCCATATCTATCTAGCAGATGCAACACATTTAACAGAAATACAAGTTTGGCTCTTAACCTATATCATAGCTGCTGGTGTCATTCTTGGTCATAATTTCCCATTCCATATGGGCTTCAATGGCGGTAAAGGAACTGCATCAATCATAGGGATATTACTTGCAATCGATTGGAAAATTGGTTTATTTGCACTCATTTTATTTGTTCTTTTGTCCTTCACGACGAATTATCTAATTGTCGGTGTACTTGAATTTTATCTTGTTTTTTGTACAGCAACATATTTATGGATTCCTGGAGTAGGCCCGACAATTATAGCCCTACTACTTTTAGGAATAGCGATCATTTTGCATATCGAAAATATACAACGCTTAATTCAGGGAACTGAGCCTAAAGTAACTTCTGCATTCAAGAAAAAGAAATAATATTACTTTGGATATTTTTGTCTTTTCTATGACCATATATTTTCTCGTAACCGCCTATTATCGCTATAAATAGAGAGTATTTCACATACTGGTTTTTTTTACAATAAATATACAAATTACTTTCTTAAAAAAGCATCTTACTAGCCGATGTTATAGAAAATTGTAGTCATGTAGAAAGGATGAAAAAGTATGTCTACTTCTGAACAAGCAAAACCAAAACGTAATTTGAAGCCGCTCTGGATTGGATTAGCCTTCGCTTTACTAATCATCATTACTTTTTTACCTAACAACGGCGATTTACCTGTAGCTGGACAACGAGCTCTAGCCATCTTAGCTTTCGCAGTCATTCTTTGGGTTACTGAAGCAGTATCCTACCCCGTTAGCTCAGCCATGATTATTGCTCTTGTTACAATTTTACTAGGTTTAGCTCCATCAATGGAAGATCCAGCGACAGTGCTAGGAACATCAGATGCGTTAAAATTGGCATTAAGTGGATTTAGTAACTCTGCTGTTGCACTAGTAGCCGCTGCTCTTTTCCTAGCAGCAGCCATGCAAATTACCAATTTACATAAACGTCTTGCGCTATGGATACTGTCACTAGTAGGGACAAAAACGAAAGCCATTGTATTTGGTGCTATTTTAGTATCTATAGCGCTCGCATTCTTTGTCCCTTCTGCTACTGCACGTGCAGGCGCAGTTGTACCAATACTACTAGGAATGGTCGCAGCATTTGGCTTACCACGTGATAGTCGACTTGCTGCTTTACTTGTCATTACCTCTGTGCAGGCTGTCTCCATTTGGAATATCGGTATTAAAACGGCAGCAGCCCAAAATATGGTCGCTTTAAACTTCATCAAAGAACAATTTGGTGTGGATATTTCTTGGGGTTCTTGGTTACTTTACGCTGCCCCCTTCTCAATCATCATGTCAGTGGCTCTATTTTTCATTATGATTACACTGATTAAACCTGAAACAAGTAATATTGAAGGTGGTAAAGAGGTAATCAAAAAGCAGCTTGCGGATCTCGGTCCATTAAAAGCTCCCGAAATTCGTTTAATCATAACATCGGTAGTTTTACTGTTTTTCTGGGCTGCTGAGGGTAAGCTTCACCCATTCGATACTACAACAGTCACAATCGTTGCAATCGCCATTTTATTAATGCCAAAAATCGGGGTCTATTCGTGGAAAGAAGTCGAACCTCACATTCCTTGGGGAACAATTATCGTCTTTGCAGTAGGAATTATGCTAGGAACAGTTTTACTTAATACAAAAGGTGCATCGTGGTTATCTGATAAGGTATTCGGTTCACTCGGTTTAGATTCTATGCCAATCCTTGCCACTATCGCACTTGTTACATTATTTAATATTCTTATTCACTTAGGCTTTGCGAGTGCAACAAGTTTAGCATCTGCACTTGTGCCGGTATTTATCGTTTTAGCTTCTACGTTAACAGCTAATGTCGATCAGGTTGGATTCGTTATCGTGCAACAATTTGTTATTAGCTTTGGCTTCCTCTTACCTATTAGTGCACCACAAAATATGCTTGCCTACGGTACAGGAGCCTTTACAACAAAGGATTTCTTAAAATCGGGTATTCCTTTAACGATTATTGGGTACATCCTAGTTCTTCTATTCTCTGCAACGTATTGGAAGTGGATTGGATTATTGTAAGTAGGAACTTTGTAACTGGACTTTCTGAGCATTTCGAGGGGCTTAGCTGATCAATTCGGGGGCCTACCCTATCACTTCTTGGGGATACCTGATTACTTCCTGGGATGCCCGAGCTTTTTGGTATACATTATTAACAACTAAAAGCCTTGAAGGAGCAGATAAGCTGTCTCCTTCAAGGCTTTTAATATTTTATTATTTCAATAATGCGGGGTCCTTCATCGTACCATTTTTTGCGTAATTCACATGCCATGAAAGTGCTTTTTCTAGATTATGTGGCGTATGGTGTCCGCCTGTTGCTTCATTGGCATCGTTAAAATAATTCCATAATTGCTCACGATATTCAGGGTGTGCACAGTTATCGATAATTAGTGCTACCCGTTCTTTTGGTGCAAGCCCACGCAGGTCTGCTACTCCCTGCTCTGTTACGATTACGTCTACATCATGCTCCGTATGGTCTACATGCGATACCATTGGAACGATACTAGAGATATTTCCGCCTTTTGCGTAAGATTTTGTGACGAAAATACCTAATCGCGCATTTCGTGCAAAGTCTCCAGAACCACCGATTCCATTCATCATTTTTGTACCAGAAACATGCGTAGAATTCACATTCCCGTAAATATCTACTTCTAGTGCTGTATTAACAGAAATTAACCCGAGTCGGCGAATAACTTCTGGTTGGTTAGAAATTTCTTGTGGACGTAATACTAGTTTATCTGCATATTTTTCAAAATTACCATAAACTCGGTTTCCAACTTCCTCGGAAAGGGTAATAGAAGTAGCAGATGCAAAGTTCACCTTACCCGCATCCATTAATTCAAATACTGCATCTTGTAGCACTTCTGAATATACTTCTAAGTTCTCAAACTCAGAATCTTTAAAGCCTAATAATACGGCATTTGCTACTGAGCCTACACCTGATTGGATTGGTCGTAAGCTTGTCGTTAAACGACCAACTTTAATTTCTTCACGTAGGAAATTTAATAAATGATTGGCCATAATATCTGTTTCTTCATCAGCAGGAACGATCGTTGATGGCGCATCTAAAATATCTGAAATAACAATACCTTTTACTTTATCTAAGTCTAGTGGAATACCTGTTGCGCCAAGTCGATCTGATACCTTTTGTAATAGAATTGGATCACGTTTCCCCTGTGGTCCTGGCACAAAAATATCGTGCACACCCTCTAATGCATCAAGCTGCGCTACGTTCAACTCAATAATTATTTGGTCTGCCTCTTGCACAAAAATTGGAGAGTTACCAACTGAAGTTGTAGGAATTAGTAGGCCGTCTTCTGTAATTGCAGCCGCTTCAATAATCGCAAAATCAATAGGACCAATAATACCTTGACGTACTAGTTCCGCATTATGTGACAGGTGCGCATCGACAAATGCGATTTCACCACTGTTGATTTTATTACGAATACCTGCATCCGCTTGGAAAGGTCCACGTTTACGAATAACACCAGCTTCTGCTAAGTATTGGTCAACTTCTGGGCCAAGTGATGCACCTGTATATACATCTACCTGGAAGCTCTCTTTTTTAGCTTTCTCTACAAGTGCAAGAGGTACCACTTTAACGTCACCAGCACGTGTAAATCCGCTCATCCCAAGTACCATACCATCCTTAATCCAAGATGCTGCTTCTTCTGCTGTTACAACCTTGCTCCGTAGCTGTTCATTACGAAGCTTCTTCGCCAACTTTTCTTCCATTCCTTATTCCTCCATCCCACTTAATTTTGTTCAACTAGATTACTTGGTTCAATTCCCCTTAAATTTCCAGTAATTATAAACACAACCAAATAAACCGTCGCATACATAATTTTATACTATTTAGAATTTTTAATCTATATTTAACAAAATATTTTACTTTACGAGAAATTTTACGCGTTTGCAAATTATTCAAAAATAATTTTAACATCGAATAAATTCGATTTTGAAGAAGAAGCGTGATATGCTCTTGATATATATAAGGGAAAAAGGAGATTTTATTAATGGTTAAAGAATTATTACGGAACCACTCTTCGGTTCGTATTTATGATGGAAATCCGATTTCAAAGGAAATTATTGAAGAATTAATTGCTACTGCACAAATGGCTGCTACATCACATTTTGTACAAGCTTATAGTGTCATTTGGGTAACAGATACGGAGAAAAAAGAAAAATTAGGATTGCTCTCTGGTAATCCTCGTCAATACGAAACTTCTGGCGGTGCCTTTGTCTTCTGCGTAGATTTCAAGCGTCTTCAATCAGCAGGTAAACTAGAAGGCGTAGATATTGTGGCTGATTCGGCAGAAAACGTACTTGTTGGAGTAGCTGATGTATCATTATTCGCTCAAAACTTTGTCGTTGCTGCAGAATCTATGGGGTATGGGATTTGTTATATTGGAGGAGTGCGTAATAAGCCTGAGGAAATCAGCGAATTATTCAATCTACCTGACTACGTTTTCCCACTATTCGGCTTAACAATTGGGGTTCCTGCTCGTCGCAATGAAGTAAAACCTCGTTTACCGGTTTCAGCAGTATTACATGAAAATGAATACAATGCAGAAAAGTACGAGGAGCTTTTACCAGCTTACAACGACACAATGGAAGCATACTACAATAATCGCTCATCCAATCGAAAAATTGATAACTGGACAAAGCAAATGGCTGATTTTTTAATTGAACAACGCCGTCCTCATATCAAAGATTTCTTAGCGAAAAAAGGTTTTAATTGGAAATAACAAGGTGTGTGGAGTTATTATCGTATGATAGTAACTCCACTTTTTTCTATTTTGTTTAATAATCTTCTGATTTTCGAACAATATCAAGGGCAGAGATATGGCAAGAAGAAAGCAATGAAAGAAGCTGAGATTATGGCTAAAGAGTTAGGTATGAATAAAATTGGTCTAAACCTTTTTGTCATAATAAAATTGCACGTGGCTTATACGAAAAAATGGGTTATGAAATTACGAATATAACAATGGCTAAAACAATTTGATAATGTAACACCAAAGTCCAAGTACTCAATTAATTTGAAGCCTGGGCTTTTTCTACTTAAACTAAAGAAGCAGTTTAGTTGAAGAAGGATTTATTATGGTACATCAAGAAAATCCTGTTTATATCACTTCTTAAATTAACGAGAAAGATTACTACAGCAGGAATAATTTAATAATAATTGTCACATGAGGAGGCCCTTGGACACTATTTGATTCAACGGGTAAAGTAAATGAGATTTTCTGGCCAACAGGTTATATTCAACAAACCACTCCACAACGATTTACTTATGCAACCTCAAACGGTAACTTGACTGCTTCATTAAAAAAAGCTGGTATTAATGCTTAAGTAGATGAGGCTGTCTCATAAGTCCCTTTTGAAGTAAATTCACATAAAATCGAAAAGACAGAAACGTTGTTAAATCAATGTTTCTGTCTTTTTCTTTTTATTTATTTTTGGCTAAAATACCCCTTTTGGGACAGTCCCATCTTAAATTTAAATCAACTACTTCATTTGTGGTCAGGAAGTTTCTGTATGATATCAGAATAAATATTCATTTTTGTTTTAATATTTACCTGTTCATTTTTATCTTCCTGGTAAACTATTGTAGCCATACCATCGTCGTTCTCAAAAAAGAGTACACTACGATGATCAAAAGGTTCCATAAACGGGTCTCTATCTAAACTCATTTCGGGTGAAACATTCCCTCTTGCCTGAGATGGTTTTCCTCTTTCCCGGTATAATTGTCCAATGGCTATTGCATCGCCTTCTTTGATTTGTACAAATGTATAATTTCCATCATTAAAATAGTAAGTGTCTGCTCTTCCATGAGGAAACGTATATTGGTGCAAACGATAACCATCTAATGTACCAAGTGGTATGAAATCCCTGTTGATTGGTAATGCGATAGCAGCTTTACGCGCTGCTTGAAGGTCATCCTGATACAATAATTTTGAATCAAAAGAATAGTCCTGTGAGTTAACAAAAACAAATTTGCGAATGGATTCATATTGAACTTTGTACCCTAAGGATTCAGAGACAAATCGGATAGGAACAAGAATACGGCCATTGCTATTTTGAGCAGGTACATCCATTTGAATAGCCTTGTCATTTTTATAGGCAGTGCTGCTATTTGCACTTATTTTTAGATAATCTCCCTCTTTATTTTGAACTGTAGCAACGCTAGTCGTTGAGTTAAAACTATAAGAAAGACCAAGAGATGCAAGCGCTCGGATGGGAACAAATAAACGGTTATTATCCATCAGAGGATGTGCATCCATCTTTATAAATTCACCATTCGCAACGATTTCTATTGGTCTAACATTCTCTTCTGATTTAACTAGCGGTCCTGCGCTTGCATATGAATAATGGAATAAACCTAAACTTAACGTTAATACTAACCCTGACATTATTTTCTTCATTTTGTATCTCCCCCATCTTTTTTCAACGTACAATTAAGGTAATAAGTGGAAAACCACAAGTAATTGTAACACTTAATAACAGATAAAAACATACAGTTAAAACAAGATTTTAAAAGAATATATCTAGTAAACCTAATGAAGACTATCGAGAAGTAATTAAAAATCACGCAAAACAAGGATGGCGTTTTGTTCAAATTTTCTCCCCTGACTTTGAAACTTCAGGAGTTGCAGTAGGGTCATACTATGAATTGATTTTTGAAAGACCTATAAAACAGTAAACAGAAACCATTCGTTATGAAAGTTTGTGAAACATTACACTTAAACTAACGGGTGCTTTAGCTAAATTTTCGATTCACTAAATATCAAAACAAAAGGCAGATTTATTCTACACGTTTTGTAGAATAAGTCTGCCTTTTTTAAAGAGCAACAATCTATACGAAAACAGCCTAATGTTTTTAAATTTGGATGTTTTTCAAAAGATTGTTGCTCCACAACTATTGAGGGAGATTGTTCAATTAGAGCAATCTCTTCTTGCGCTAACGGGGTGGGTTAGTTGAATAAGGTGTTTGTTTTATCATTAAACAATAAAGATAGATGAACAAAGAAAAGCAGTAATACAATTTAATATTAGTTTCGATGAACCGCAGCGTAAGATAAGAAAAAGCCATTCTCTCCACAAGCGGAGAGAATGACTTTCCTTCATAAATCGCAAAACTACTGATTATAGTTTTGCCCAACGTTCCTCTAACCAGTTCATAAATTGTACACCTTTGTCGCCTTCATACGCATCAAAGACATCTAAACGCATACGTTTTAGTTTATCCGCAAAGTCTGTCACTGTATGGTCCTTCGGCAAGCTCTTTTTCACCCGCAGGAAAATTTTGTCTGTGCCTTTGATAATATCAAAACGTGCAGGTGATGGCTTCTCTACGTCCTCACCAAACGCCGCGAGTGCTTCATAGGCTGCTAATTGCACCTTGTTGACAGTATCATGCTGCATACGATTTTTTAATAAATCTATGATTTTGTCATGTTGATAAGCCGATAACATTTCGACTGCGTCTAAACGCTCTCGCCAGCTAGACGTATAATTGGCCTGTTTTTTTAATGTTTCATACTGCTCAGGTAATGCTGTTTCAAATTGTTTCAAGTAATTGCACCTCTTTTTTTAACTAGAGGAAAAATGAATTCTTCTTCTGCTTCTCTTATTATACGTTGTCAGGGTGAAAATAGCGATGAATTGCTGGTAAGGATATATATAGAAAATGGAAACTAACTACATTAAGGTGAACCGTATCATAAGTATGTACTATTCTTTATTAGATTTGCTTTTCTTATTAAACTCCCATGAAAGAACGTAATCATCTTTCATTTTCTGTGGTGTAGCGCTGGTTTTTGCGCTACATGGATGGCTAACGGGTTGCTTTCGTTTAATAAGAATAGGACACTATCCATGAATGGTGACATATAAATAGGAATTGGTAGAAAAATATAGATATGGGAGAGGACTATATGAGTCTTTACAAAACACAATCTGGAAGAGAAATGTCATTAAAGCTTTATGATGCACAATTAAAGAAATTGGATTATTCATGTAAGAATGTTTACGTTCATACTCGTTTTGGAAGAACACATATCATTGAAACTGGCAATCTATCAGGTGAACCATTGCTAGTATTTCATGGCGGGAATAGTACGACTACCTATAATTTACTAACATATGGATTCCTGCTAAAGCATTGAGACGATCTACTGCTAATTTGCAGGCGTTATAAATAAACGTCACCAGGTTGAAATGAAGTTTGGTCTAAAATAATTTATATTCCCTATAAGTATATCTATTTAACGGATGCGTTCCTATAATAAATTGAAACGCTTTTTTTCTAACAGATCAGGCTAGCGGAAGTAGGAATTTGATTTTATAACATCCCCTCTTTTGAGATTATATTACGAAGTTAATTTTTCATACTAGTAACATAGCAATTAATATCAAAAAACAAAATTATAAATCCTCTAAAATTAGGAAGTGAGGTGAGCTAAATGTATAGCAAAGTAACTCAAGATGTAATTTATTCTTTAGAAGAGTGTTTATTAGATGAATGGCAGTTAGATGATTATGCATCACATATTGGCTATTCAAAATTTCATTTATCACGTATTTTCAAACAAGAAACTGGATTGACGATAAGTGAATATATTCGAAAACGAAGACTGGCACTAGCAGCAATGTATTTATTACATTCAGATGAATCGATACTTCAAATTGCGTTTGAGTTACGTTATCAATCACAAGAAGCATTCACACGTTCTTTTAAAGAGCTATATAAAATGCCACCAGGTAAATATCGCAAAATCATGCGAACACTTCAAGGGACGGAGGAGAAAAACATGAGTGATTTAACGACAATTAAAGGCTGGATTTTAAGTGGTTCACACCCAACTTTTTATGAAATGAAAGCCGATGGACACGTATTTCATACGGGCATAAAATCAGGTTTACTGTCTTCGAAAACAGATGTAGGTGAAGGTCAATTCGGGACAATGATGCAAAGCTTTTCAGCAGAAAATTGGTTAGGAAAACGTATAAAACTGTCTTGTTTCTTAAAAACAGACGAAGTTGTAAAATGTGGAGTTTGGTGTCGAGTAGATAATAGTACAGGTGATGTGATTCAGTTTGATAACATGGATAATAGACCTATTCAGGGTACAACGGACTGGAACTTCTATTCGGTTGTATTAGATGTACCAAAAGAAAGTGCTTCTATTCACTTCGGTATTTTATTAATAGGAACAGGTAAAGTATGGGCTGATGGATTTAAGTTTGAAGAAGTAGATTTATCTGTTACTTTAACAAATATGCTTGGTCAAGAAAACTTGCCGTTAGAGCCGATTAATTTAGGGTTTGATGAAGGATGATTATTTTTGACATCGTTAATGATTTATTGTTTACACTCTATGCGTAAAAGAAATTTGTCTCGTTAATCCATCAACGTTTTTTAGATACATTGAATTATAACATTTGAACAAGAGCTATAAAAAATAATCAAACATATTTATAAAAACTGTTTACTAAATTACAGGAAAGAAAGTATTTTGATCAATCTTTGTTCAATGTACTTTCTTTTCTTTTATTATAAAAATGACTTTAGAATTAATTTTAAACTGTATTCAAAACTAACAAGTTATCAGATCCTGCATCTTCGTTAACTAGCGCTCAATATTTTGCTCCGTCATCGAAATATATGCTATGTTTCTTAGCATCGGCTTTTGGATAAAATTTTCCATCCCTCAACCTTCGGCTTAATAATTGGCAGAGAAAAATCGCAAACAAAAAAGCCGAGGAATATATCCTCGACTTTTTCAGGTGCCTAGCGACGTCCTACTCTCACAGGGGGAAGCCCCCAACTACCATCGGCGCTAAAGAGCTTAACTTCCGTGTTCG